>NZ_JAQQPS010000033.1:0-50249 GCF_036688685.1 Massilia sp. S19_KUP03_FR1
CCCCCCCCGCGCCGGTACACCGGGATGTACATCACGAAGCCGGACTGCACATTGCGGCCGTTTTCCTGGATCAGGCGCACCTTGCCGGAGGCCGCCGCCTGGCCGCTGTCGCGCGCGCGCTCCAGGGCGCGCCGGCGGGTGGGATCGGTGAGCATGTCGAAGCCGGTGGCGCGCAGGTTCAGGCCGGTGAACGGCTCGATGTGGGTGATGCTGCTGTACAGGGTGCGCAGGCCAGCGGGGCGGATCGCGTAGTCGGGCAAGCCGTCGGCACGGATGCGTGCCAGGTGGGCCGGCAGCTGCGCCGGCTGGACCAGTTCGGACAAGGCGATGCCCTGGATGCCCGGGAAGCGCTGCGCCAGCTTGACGGAGTCGACGAACAGGTGGAAGTCGGCGCGCGAGACTTGCATCGACCCGAGCAGGAAAGCCTGGGTGGCGCGCTCGACCTGTTCGTAGGTGGCCATGCGCTCTTCCAGCCGGCGCACGCCCTGGCGCGCTTCGACATCGAACTGGGCCTGCCAGTAGCGCTCGAACTGCTGATGGGCGATGCGCCAGGCGCCCCACGTGGCGGCCAGTGCCAAAGCGCACACGAACAGCGCCAGCACCAGCGGCCGGCGCCGGCTCAGCGACAGCATGGCGCGCAACATGACCGGGCCGCGCCGCGCGGGCGCAGCGGCGTTGCCAGATTGGTCAGAAATGCGTACACGCGGTCCAAGGGTCATTGCTTCATCTCATTGCTGTATGACAATCATTATGGCGCAAGCCCGCCACCCTGGCGCGCCACGTTGGAATTATTTGCTGATTTTAAAGCAGTGCCAGCTTCACCGAAACACACCCGCGTCAGAACAGGGTTTGCTGGGGGCTGGTCAGCAAGGTGAAATCGTCGTCGACAAAGGGCAGGATGGCGTCGGCAATTGGCTGCAACTGGCGTTCGATATAGTGCGCATAGTCGATCGGCGCGCTGACTGCTTCGAGCGGCTGCGGGCCGGCGGTGGTCATCAGGTAGGCGATGGTGCCGCCGTTCTGGTATTGCAGCGGGCGGCTATGGGCCAGGTTGAACGCATCGGCACTGCGCGCGGCGCGCACGTGCGGCGGCACGTTGCGCTCGTAGTCGTCGAGCGTGCGGCGCAGGCGCTTGCGGTATACCAGCAAGTCGTCCTGCGCACCGGCGAGCGTGTCGCGCACATATTGCTGCAGGTAGTCGCGGTAGGGCTGGCCACGAAAAATGCGGCCGTACAGTTCCTGCTGAAACTGCCGGGCCAGAGGCGTCCAGTCCGAGCGCACCGTCTCCAGGCCTTTGTAGACCATGACATCGGCGCCACCGGGGCCGCGTGCGAGGCCGGCGTAGCGCTTCTTGCTGCCCTCGTCGGAACCGCGGATGGTGGGCATCAGGAAGCGCCGGTAATGGGTTTCGTACTGCAGTTCCATGGCGTTGCTCAGACCGTACTCGCTACCCAGGTGGGCCGTGAACCAGGCATTCACGTGCGCCACAATTGCGCGGCCGATGGCGTCGGCCTCCTCGTCGGTATGGGCGCGGCCCAGCCAGACGAAGGTCGAATCGGTGTCGCCGTAGATCACCTGGTAACCATCGTCTTCGACCAGGGCGCGGGTCTGGTGCATGATCGCGTGGCCGCGCATGGTGATCGACGAGGCCAGGCGCGGGTCGAAAAAACGGCAGCCGGGGGTGCCCAGTACGCCGTACATCGCGTTCATGATGATTTTTAAAGCCTGCGAGAGCGGCTTGTTGTGGGCGCGCTTGGCGGCGTCGCGCCCTTCCGAGATCTGTTTCACGATGGCCGGCAGGCAGTGTTTGGTACGCGAGAAGCGGGCCTGCATGAAGCCATCGACCGTCTCGCGGGGGTCAGTGCTGCGCATACCCTCGACCAGGCCGACCGGGTCGATCAGGAAGGTGCGGATGATCGACGGGTACAGGCTTTTGTAGTCCAGCACCAGCACCGAATCGTACAACCCCGAGCGCGATGCCATCACGAAGCCGCCCGGACTGTCGGCCGCCGCCACGTCGCCCAGGTTGGGTGCAACAAAGCCCTGGCGATGCATGACCGGCATGTACAGGTGCTCGAACGCGGCGACCGAACCGCCGCTGCGGTCGGCCGCCAGACCGGTGACGCTGGCGCGCTCGAGCAAAAAGGTCATCAGATCGGTGTGATCAAAAATGCGGGTGACCAGTTCGCAGTCCTTCAGGTTGTAGCGCGCCAGCGCCGGCTTGTCCTCGGCGAAGCGGCGGTTGATTTCGGCCATGCGGTCATACGGGTTGTCGATTGCCTTGCCTTCGCCCAGCAGCGTTTGCGCGACGTTCTCCAGGCTAAAGGATGGAAAACTCCAGGTGGCGCTTTTCAGGGCCTCGATGCCGTCGACCACCAGGCGGCCGGCGATACCGGCAAAAAAGTGGCCCTGGCGAGCGCCATGTTCGCGCCACGTCATCGGGCTGCCGTCGCGGCCAAGCGCCAGCGGCAGGTGGAACTGGTCGGCGTGGCGCTGCAGGATGCGCAGGTCGAACTGGATCACGTTCCAGCCGATGAGGACGTCCGGGTCGTGGCGCGCGACCCAGCCGATGAAGGCTTCCAGCAACTGCTGGCGGGTGTCGAGGTAGACCAGGTTGAAGTCGACCTCGCTGGCGTCGCCGTTCGGTGGGCCCAGCATGTAGACGTCGCGCTGGCCGCAGCCTTCGAGCGCGATCGAATACAGTTCGCCGCGCTGGGTGGTTTCGATATCGAAGGAGGCCAGCGTCAGGGTCGGGCGGTAGGCGCCGGCGGCCGGCTTGAGCACGCAGTCGAGCAGTGCGCCGCCGGGGCCGGGCTGCCCGCTAAAACTCACCGGTGCAGTAATGAAGCGCTCCATCAGGTAGCGTTCGGGCGGGCGGATATCGGCTTCGTAGACATCGACGCCGTGCTCGCGCAGGCGCTGGGCCAGTTTCAGCAAGGTGCGGTACTGCCTGCAATACAGGCCGAACACGGGCCGGTGCTGGAAGTCCAGCAGGGATAGTGGGCGCAGGTCGGCATCGCGTTCGCCGTGCAACACCTGTTCGGCCTGCTCTTTCTGGGCCAGCGGGATGAACGCGACCGCCGTCTGCAGCGGCAGGCGCAACACGCGCGCGCCGGCGTCCGTGGCGACCCAGAGGTCGACCTCGGTCCCGTGCGGCGTATCGCGCCAGTGCCGCGTCAATAAAAATCCCTGCTCGTCCAAGGTCTGCCTTCGGTGTGCCAAGGGCGCCATCATACCAATCCAGCCTGCACCGGATCGTCTGCAGGACGACGTTATAATTTGGCCACACCCTCATCAAGGAAACCCATGATCATCGAACTGCGCGTCTACCACTGCCTGCCCGGCCGGCTCCCTGCGCTCAATGCGCGTTTTGAAAACACCACGCTGGCATTCTGGGAAAAATACGGCATCCGCCAGGTCGGCTTTTTCACCACGCTGGTCGGCGCCAGCAACCACGCCCTGACCTACATGCTGGAATGGGACAGCCTGGCCGAGCGCGAAACCCGCTGGGGCGCCTTCTCGGCCGATCCGGCCTGGCTGGCCGCGCGCGCCGCGTCGGAAGCGCAGGCGCCCATCGTGGAGCGCATCGAAAATTCCTTCCTGGTACCCACCGGCTACTCGGCACTGAAATAAGCGCGCGCCGGACCAGCCCAGCGCGCACGATGACCATTCATACCGTGAAACATGCCGCCTGTCGCGCAACGACGATCGGCGCCATGGCCGCGCTCTACAGTGATGTATTCCCACTGTCCGGAGCCGTGCCATGTCATCCCTGCTGGAGCTGCAGAACGTCACCAAAACTTTCGGCAAGGGCGTCACTGCCGTGGCCGACCTGTCGCTGCGCCTGGCGCCGGGCGTGGTTGGCCTGATCGGCCACAACGGCGCCGGCAAAACCACGCTGATGCAGATGATCGCCACGCTCAGCGCACCGACCAGCGGGCGCATCCTGTTCGATGGTGTCGACATCGCAAAACGGCCGGAGACCATCCGCCGCCGCCTGGGCTTTCTGCCGCAGGACTTCGGCGTGTACCGCAACCTGACGGCGCTCGAATTCATGCAGTATTTTGCGGCGCTCAAGGGCGTGCGCGACCCGGCGCGCGTGCGCCGCCTGCTGGAACTGGTGAACCTGCACGAGCAGGCCGGGCGCATGGCCAGCACCTTCTCCGGCGGCATGCTGCGCCGCCTCGGCATCGCCCAGGCGCTGCTCAACGACCCGGACATCCTGGTGGTCGACGAACCCACCGCCGGCCTCGATCCGGAGGAGCGCCTGCGCTTTCGCAACCTGCTCGCGGACCTGGGTTGCGACAAGCTCGTGATCCTCTCGACGCACATCGTGTCCGACGTCGAAACCATCGCCGGCCAGCTGGCCATCATGCGCAGCGGCCGGCTGGTCGCTTGCGCCACGCCGGAGCAGATCCTGGCCCGTGCGCGCGGCCAGGTGTGGGCGGCCAGTGTCGACGCGGCCGAGGTTGACCACCTGCGCGCCAGCACGCATGTCCTGCAGGCGCTGCGTCAGGGCGAGAAGGTGGCGCTGCGCATCGCCCATCCGCACCCGCCCTGCCCTGGCGCGCAACTGTCCGAACCGAACCTGGAAGAAGCGTTGATGGCGCAGCGCTACGCGGTGCTGGAGCCGGCATGAAGCGCGCGGATATGGAGACGATCGCCACCCTGGCCTGGATCGAAACCCGCACCCGCGTGCGCCGCCCGGCCACGCTGGTGACGGTGCTGGCGGTGGTGGTGCTGACCTGGCTGATCGTGGTCGACCCGGCCAGCGGCATGACCATGATCGCCAGCCATGGCGCACGGGTGCGCTACACCAGTGCGGCGCTGGCGGTCGGCACCGCATCGATGGCGACGCTGCTGTTCATGATCGCAGGTTTCTTCCTGCTGCGCGGCCGCGCTGCCGAAGACCTGCGCTGCGGGATCGGCGCCGTGATCGGTGCCAGCACCCACGGCGGCATGCTGTTCCTGGTGGCCCGCTTTTGCGGCGCCGTGCTGTACCTGGCCACCTTGACCGGCGCGTTTATGCTCACCGTGCTGGCCTGCCACCTGGTGCGTGGCGAGGGACCGATCGAGCTGGTGGTCTACCTGCAAACCTACATGCTGGTGCTGGGACCGATGGCGCTGTTCACCGCCGCCTGCGCGACCCTGTTCGACAGCTGGGCGCCGCTGATGGGCAAGGCGGGCGATCTCTTATTTTTTTGCATCTGGACCGCGCAAATCGCGTTACTTGCCACTGCCGCGCACGGCGCACCAAGCGCGCTCGCGGCCGACATGATGGGCATGACCGCACTGATTACGTCCATGGCGCCCTACCTCGACGTGCACCACACCATGCTCGGCATCGCCGATTTCGAGCGCAGCCAGGCGGCGCTGACCCTGCCGCCAACACTGTGGACCCCCTCGCTGGCGGGAATGCGCTGCATCAGCGCGCTGCTGGCATTGCTGCCCTTGCTACTGGCGCTGCGGGTATTCCACCGCTTCTCGCCGGATCGCGTGCGGCCGGCGCGCGCACGCGCGCGCCGCTCGCCGCTGGCGCTGGTCGACAGCGCTCTGCGCCCACTCTCCCGCCTGACCCAGCCGCTGTTCTTGCTGGCTGCCCGCCTGCCCGGCGGCGCCGGACAAACCGTGGGCGAGATCGCGCTGACCCTGAGCGCCGCACCCTCCGCCATCGCCTTGTTGCTGGCAGCCCAGGTGCTGGCCGTGGCGCTGCCCACGCCGGCGCTGGGCGCCCTGGCGCTGGGCTGCGTGGCGTGCTGGGGCGTGCTGATTGCGGACCTGTCGACGCGCGACGGCGACGCGGCCTGCGCCAGTCTCACCGGCGCCGTGCCCGGCGGCGCCGCTCGCCGCTACTGGCGCCAGCTGGCGGCAACGTGCTGGTTGGGATGGCTGTTCACCGGCCTGGTGGCCTGGCGTCTGGCGGCAGCCGATCCCGTGCGCGGCGGCGCGCTGCTGGCGGGCGTGTTCGCGCTGGCCGCCTTTGCCAGCCTGCTCGGGAGCACCAGCGGCACGGCGCGCACTTTCCTCGCGCTGTTCCTGCTCGGGCTGTATTGCAGCATCAATATCGACACGCTCGCCTGGGTCGACATGGTGGGCTTCCACGGGTCGGCCACCGCGAAATCGGCAGGGGCATGGGCTGGCGCCGGTCTGCTGGCTGCATGCGGCGGGCACTGGTGTAACCGCCGCACTTAACATCGGACTACGCGTATCCTGCAACCCGACGAGGGCCGCGCCGAGCTTGCGACCATCTTATCAGCCGTCGCCATCGCAGGAAGTGGCGTGGGAATAGTGAATGCAGTTGCGACGCCTATAGCAGCTGATGTTTTATCTGTGCTGAAAGCTTCGCTACAACGGTAGCGCGCAACAGCTACTTGGGTGTGCTAGCGCCTGCTGCTCCTTGCGCTGCCGCCGCTGCAGGCGTGGTCGTTACTGCGCTGGCAACCACAGCCGAAATCACCGCTGCCTGTTGTACAATTTGCGCTGCGGAAATAGTCGCTTGTGCGTCCTTTATTTCTTTTCCTCCAAAATGTTTCCAAGCCTTCTTGGCCATTTTATTCGCTTGCTTATACATCCATCCTTCGTACGTCCTGCTGGCCGCTGCGATCCACGTTACGTTATCTCGATTTCCATGTACTTCGGCAACGGGGTGGTAAATATCGTCTGTTGAGTTATATTTCCAGGTAATCATCCCTTGTTTATCATTCTCTTGATAGTAGAACGAAATATGGAACGATTGGACTTTACCGTTTCCTTTATCTGTTACGCACGAAACATGCCACCTGTAGTCGTACTCTGTTTTATCGTTGCTTCCTAGCAGTCCATCCCAAATATTGGGAAGAAAAATGCAGCGAGGATTAACATGCGGCAATGAAACTGCCTTGCGCGTATCGACAAATTGACGAGACATTTGATTATCTTCCTAAAATTAGAGATCAGTAAGCGTACTGATGCAGGCGCTGTGATGGCCGGATGTTCGCAATTCTGGTAATCAGGTAAAAAACTGGATGGCGACTGATGCTTGATCGATTGAACAACGCTACCATAGATTGCGAGAGATCGGCAATCCAAATATGCCCTGGCGTGTTGCAAAAACTTCCGCTTCGGATACAGAGTAAGGGTAGGCCCGGAAAGTACAACATTAAAACCCGTTCTGGATTGTGACGGTATAAATCTCGGCACTGCGGGGATTTCGATAGATGAACACAAATTGCACCCGCATACTAGTTAATGCTTTGAAGCGCGTTGATTGTGATTGCCGGTTCGCGCACACGTCCGGCGGCGCCAAGTCGGCTCGGATCGACCTCATCGCCGCGCTGATTTTTGTCCGGCCAAGTGCGACGCCGGGGTCTGTACGCAGCGAGTGGATCGATCAACTGATTACAACGGCTTCTTGCAGATCACACGAACCGTGGCTGCGATGTTTAAAGCGCATGGCATTTTTGGTGGTGCATCGGTTATCGTTTGACTAATCTGCGTTTGGTTTGAGCCAAATCAAACATCTCCTCCCTATGTTTTGAGCATCCTTTTGCACTGTTAAGCTCGGTTCACAATGTGAATTGAAGTAGCGCAAAGCGCTGACTTCTGACCCGCCAGGCAGAGACCTGCGGCGCGGTCGAATGCGCTTTGTTCGGAGGACACACCGTCCGCCAATTCCGGTTGATTTTTATAATCTACCCAGGAGGCGTTATGGAAGCATTGGCAGGCAAAAAGCAGATGTCATTCGGTGGCAAAGGCGGAAGTTTTAGTTCCATTCAAGATACCGGTGGCAAGCAAGTGGTGATCAGAGGCGGCACGCAAATCGATTCGATTCAAATCGGAAATTCCAGATATGGCGGCGATGGTGGAAACCCGGTGGCGAATTTCAAATTGCCGGCCGACGGCAAATTTTCGATTTTGCGCATGTGCATCAATCACGATGTGGTGGGCTACATCCGGTTGACGTGCGATGGCACGATCTACGAAGCAGGCCAGGTCACTGGCGATGGCGATCTGGACTTCGGCAGTGGTCTGCCGGTCTCCTTCGCAGGCGTCGCCAGTGGGTCCAAAGTCGACATGCTCCTGTTTAACACGTTCTTCTAAAAGCGCCCGGCGTGCTCGCGACCGTCTTCCGTTCGCGGCACGTCCTTCGCCCCACCTCGTTCTACACAACTCGACAGCATCCCGATTTTGCGTCGCGCTTTGCGGGTCTGCGCCGAGGCGCGGACGTCGGGCATCTGGTGTCGACCAACCCGCCCTGACCGCCGGGCGCGGATCGCCTGAAAGAGCGGCCCCCACCGCAGCACCGCCGGCATCAATCCAGCAGCAGCCCGGCCGGGTTGGCGTAACAGACAAAATCCTCCCCGCGCGCGAACGCGATGACCGTCATGCCGCACCCCTCGGCCAGCCGGATCGCTGCCGCCGTCGGGGCCGACACCGCCACCAGCGCCGCCACGCCCGCCATCGCGGTCTTTTGCGCCATCTCGACACTGACCCGGCTGCTGATGAGCATGAAACCGGCCGGATCGCGCGCCGGCAGGCGCGCCATGGCGCCAATCACCTTGTCGAGCGCATTGTGGCGGCCCACGTCTTCGCGCACGATCAACAGCGAACCGTCGCCGCCGCACCACGCCGCCGCGTGCGTCGCACCAGTCAGGCGGTTCAAAGGCTGTTCACCTTTCAATCCCGCCAGCGCGCGCACGATGGCGGAGCGGGCCAGCGGCGCCGGCCGCGTCAGCACCGGCAAGCTACGATAGACCTGGTCGAGGCTGTCCACCCCACACAGGCCGCAGCCGGTGCGCCCGGTGAGCGAGCGGCGCCGCTCTTTCAAGGCGACGAACGCGCGGCTGGCGATCTCCAGGTGCACGGCCACGCCCGCCTCCCCCACTTCGATGTCGATGCCATAACACTCGGCAGCGTTGTCGATAATCGCCTCGGTCAGCGAAAACCCCAGCGCGAACGCCTCCAGGTCGCGCGGCGTGGCCATCATTACCGCATGCGAAATGCCGTTGTAGACCAGCGCCACCGGCACTTCTTCGGCAAGGTGATCCATCGCATCGGTGGCGACGCCGCCGCGCAGGCGCAGCACGGTTTGCTCAGCAGCAGGCGCAGGAAGATGCAAAGCAGACGCGTCGTTCGGTTCGGCAGGATTCATGTTTTGAATAAGAAATGGTGAAAAAGCGCACACTGCCCCTACGGAAAACTTTTGTTGCAGTCAAGAAAAATATGGGAGTACACTTTTGAAACGCCCTATTTTCGCGCATATCCTTGATGTAGGTCACCGTCATCAACGAAATTTTGCACCAGATGTTAAACTCTGCCCGTTTTACTTTTAGATTTCCCCCCTAGAGAGGCCCCTCTTATGAACCAGATGTCACGCCGCCAGTTCCTAAAGGTAACTGGCGCCACCATCGCGGCTTCCAGTATCGCGGCGCTCGGCTTCGCTCCGGCTACGGCATATGCCGAAGTCCGGCAGTACAAGCTCGCGCGCACGACTGAAACCCGCAACACCTGCCCGTATTGCTCGGTCGGGTGCGGCATTTTGATGTACGGTCTTGGCGATGGCGCAAAAAATGCCGCCGCCAGCATCATCCACATCGAAGGCGATGCCGACCACCCGGTCAACCGCGGCACCCTGTGCCCGAAAGGCGCCAGCCTGATCGACTTCATCCACAGCCCGAACCGCCTCACCGTGCCGGAATACCGCGCACCGGGCGCGACCGAGTGGAGCCCGATCTCCTGGGACGACGCGCTCACCCGCATCGCCAAGCTGATGAAGGAAGACCGCGACGCCAATTTCATCGAGAAGAATGCGGACGGCAAAACCGTCAACCGCTGGCTCACGACGGGTATGCTGGCTGCATCGGCATCGTCGAATGAAGTCGGCTACCTGACGCACAAAACCATTCGCTCGCTGGGAATGTTGACGTTCGATAACCAGGCGCGTGTATGACACGGACCGACGGTGGCAGGTCTTGCCCCGACGTTTGGCCGTGGAGCGATGACGAATCATTGGGTCGACATCAAGAATGCCGATGTGATTCTGGTCATGGGCGGCAATGCCGCTGAAGCACACCCGTGTGGTTTCAAATGGGTCACCGAAGCGAAGGCGCATAACAAAGCCAAGCTGATCGTTGTCGATCCACGTTTTACCCGTACTGCCTCCGTGGCCGACCATTACGTCGCCACCCGGACTGGTACCGATATCGTCTTCCTCGGCGCGATCGTCAATTATTTGATGACCACCGACAAGATTCAGCACGAGTACGTCCGCAATTACACGGACATGTCCTTCATCGTGCGCGAAGATTTTGCGTTCAATGACGGTTTGTTCTCGGGCTACGACGAAAAAGCCGGCAAGTATGCCGACCGCGCCAGCTGGAATTACGAGATGGGCGAAGACGGTTTTGCCAAGGTCGATCCGACCCTGCAAGACCCGCGCTGCGTCTACCAGTTGATGAAAAAACACTACTCCCGCTACACGCCGGAGATGGTGGAAAAGATTTGCGGCGTGAAACCTGCGCAATTCCAGTTGGTGGCAGACGCCCTCGCGTCGACCGCCGTGCCTGGTCGCGCCGGTACCATCCTGTACGCACTGGGCTGGACGCACCACTCGACCGGCGCGCAAACTATCCGCCTCGGCGCGATGGTGCAACTGCTGCTCGGTAACATCGGCATCGCCGGCGGCGGCATGAATGCGCTGCGCGGGCACTCGAACATCCAGGGTCTGACCGACCTCGGTTTGATGTCGAACCTGCTGCCGGGCTACATGACGCTGCCGTTCGAAGCGGAACAGGATTTCGGCAAGTACATCGAGGCGCGCGCCTCGAAGCCGCTGCGTCCGAACCAGCTGAGCTACTGGAGCAACTATAAAAAGTTCCACGTCTCGCTGATGAAAGCCTGGTGGGGCGATGCGGCCACGGCCGACAACAACTTCGCGTTCGACTACCTGCCAAAGCTGGACAAGCCTTACGATTTGCTGCAGGCCATCGAACTGATGCACCAAGGCAAAATGACCGGCTACATCTGCCAGGGCTTCAATGTGCTGGCGTCGGCGCCGAACAAGCAGAAGGTACAGGAAGCCCTGTCCAAGCTGAAGTTCCTGGTCGTCATGGATCCGCTGGCCATCGAAACGGCGGAATTCTGGAAGAACCACGGCGAATTCCACGACGTCGATCCGAAAGCGATCCAGACCGAAGTGTTCCGCCTGCCGACCACCGTGTTTTCCGAAGAACGCGGTTCGCTGGTGTCGTCCTCGCGCGTGCTGCAGTGGCACTGGCAAGGTTCGGAGCCACCGGGCCAGGCGAAAAGCGACCTGGAAATCATGTCCGGTCTCTTCATGCGCATGCGCAAGATGTACCAGAAGGATGGCGGCAAGTTCCCCGATCCGATCGTCAACCTGACCTGGCCGTATGCCCGTCCGATGAGTCCGCAGCCGGAAGAAATCGCGATGGAGTTCAACGGCAAGGCGCTTGTGGAAATTCCGGATCCAAAAGATCCGCTTAAGGTGATGCTGAAAAAAGGCGAGCAGCTCGCTGGCTTTGCCCAGCTCAAGGACGATGGTTCGACCTCGTCGGGTTGCTGGATTTTCGCCGGCAGCTGGACCGCCGCGGGCAACCAGATGGGTCGCCGTGACAACAGCGACCCGACCGGCATCGGCAATACGCTGAACTGGGCCTGGGCCTGGCCGGCCAACCGCCGCATCCTGTACAACCGTGCGTCCTGCGACACCAAGGGCAAACCGTTCGATCCAACCAGGAAACTGATTGGCTGGAATGGCACGGCCTGGACCGGCGCGGACGTGCCGGATTTCAAGGCGGACGAACCGCCGGAAAATGGCATGAACCCATTCATCATGAACGGCGAAGGTGTGGCACGTTTCTTCGCACGCGGCATGTTGAATGAGGGGCCGTTCCCCGAGCATTACGAACCGTTTGAAAATCCGGTCGGCAAGAACTTGATGCACCCGAATAATCCGCGCGCCACCAGCAATCCGGCGGCACGGGTGTTCCCGGGCGACCGTGCGCAGATGGGCACGGCCAAGGACTATCCGCACGTGGCCACCACCTACCGTTTGACCGAGCACTTCCACTACTGGAGCAAGCATGCACGCCTGAATGCCATCATCCAGCCGGAACAGTTCGTGGAAATCGGCGAGGGTCTGGCAAAAGATATCGGCGTTGCGAATGGCGACAAAGTCCGGGTTTCCTCCAAGCGCGGCACGATTACGGCCAAAGCGGTGGTGACCAAGCGGATCAAATCGCTGCTGATCGACGGCAAAATGACGCACACGGTCGGCCTCCCGATTCACTTCGGTTTCAAGGGACTCACGAAACCGGGCTATCTCACCAACACCCTCACACCAGTGGTGGGTGACGGTAATTCGCAGACACCGGAATTCAAGTCGTTCCTGGTGAAAGTCGAGAAGGCATAGGGAGAAATTTATGGCATTGCAATCATTAGATATCAAGCGCATGTCGGCGACGACTGTGCAGCCACCCGTTGCACGCTCGCCTGCCGTTGGTGCGGTCGCCAAACTGATCGATGTATCCAAATGCATCGGTTGCAAGGCATGCCAGACGGCCTGCATGGAGTGGAACGATCTGCGCGACGACGTCGGCAGCAACATCGGCGTGTACGACAACCCGATCGACCTGACCCCGCAATCGTGGACCGTGATGAAGTTCTCGGAAGTGGAGAAGGACGACGGCAACCTCGAGTGGCTGATCCGCAAGGACGGCTGCATGCACTGCGAAGACCCGGGCTGCCTGAAAGCCTGCCCGGCGCCGGGCGCGATCGTGCAGTACACCAACGGCATTGTGGATTTCCAACAGGAAAACTGCATTGGCTGCGGTTACTGCGTCAGCGGTTGCCCGTTCGACGTGCCGCGCATCTCGAAAGTCGATGACCGCGCCTACAAGTGCACGCTGTGCTCGGATCGCGTGGCCGTCGGCCAAGAACCGGCATGCGTGAAAACCTGCCCGACCGGCGCCATCGTGTTCGGCACCAAGGAAGACATGAAAGTCCACGCTGCCGAGCGCATCGAGGACTTGAAGTCGCGCGGTTACGCCAACGCCGGCCTGTACGATCCACTGGGTGTCGGCGGTACGCACGTGATGTACGTGCTGCACCATGCCGACAAGCCAACGCTGTACAGCGGCCTGCGCAAGAATCCGAAGATCAGCCCGATGGTTGGTCTCTGGAAAGGTGCTGCAAAACCGCTGGCGCTGGCCGGTATGGCAGCGGCCGCAGTAGCGGGCTGGTTCCACTATTCGCGCATCGGACCGAACGAGGTCACAAAGGTCGAGGAAGCCGAAGCGCTGGAAGCGGCCCGTGAGATCAAGGGTGAACGGGTAACGAAAAACGCGGAGGACAACCATGAGGCCTGATGCCCACCGCGTCCAACCGGACGCCCGCCATGACGTCGATGGCAATCCGTTGATCGAACGCTACCGTCCGAACGAGCGCAGCAACCACTGGGTGACGGCGATTCTGTTCATCCTGCTGGCAATCTCCGGCTTGGCCATGTTCCATCCGGCCATGGCCTGGATGGCCGTGTTCCTCGGCGGCGGACAATGGACCCGCATCCTGCACCCGTTCCTGGGTGTGCTGATGTTCGTCTCGTTCGGCTGGCTGGTGATCCGTTTCTGGCATCACAACTTGCTGGAAAAGCAGGACAAGCAGTGGCTCAAGCAAATCGGTGACGTGTTGCACAACCGTGAAGAAAAGCTCCCGAAGGTCGGCCGTTACAACGCCGGCCAGAAGATCCTGTTCTTTGTGCTGATTGCCTGCATGGTCGGCTTGTTGCTTTCTGGCATCGTGATCTGGCGCGCCTACTTTTCGGCATACTTCCCGATCGGTCTGCGCCAATTCTCCAGCCTGATCCACGCCTTCTTCGGGTTCGTCATCATCGTTTCGATCATCGTCCACATCTACGCAGGTTTGTGGATCAAGGGCGCGGTCGGCGCGATGGTGCGCGGCACCGTCACCTATGGCTGGGCGCGCAAGCACCATCCGCTGTGGTTCGAGCAGGTGATGCAGGACGAGAAACGTGCCGGTATCAAAACCGAAACGGCTGCCGAGATGCACGCGGCGCAGTCGAAACACGACGCGCACTGAGCGACTAACGCGCTTCTGCACTAAAATATGCCGGGCCGCAATCAACGCGGTCCGGCTTTTTCATTTGGGGAATACCTTGGTACAACGTCTGCTGCAACCCGGCGAGATCGAAACGCTCGATCACAACGCCATCATCCGTCTGCACCTGCCACAGCCAGCCGCTCTGTTTACGGCGCGCGCCACGCGCTTGCGCCAGCTCGCCGCCAACCAGATCGAGGCCATTCCGGTCGAGCCGGGCTACAGCGGCTACCTGCTGGCCATGGCCGCACTGGTCGACGCGCAGGCCAACGTCGTCGCCCAACGTGGCGCGCTGGGAATTACCTTGCCCGCCGACCAGCTGATGCAACAAGCGCACAACCACAATATGCCGCCGCTGCCTGCCAGCGGCGCGCGTCCTGCCGAATGGCGCGCCGTGTTCGCCGAGCTGCTCGCTGCGCTCGAGAGCGATGCGCACGTTGCCACCCAGATGGCCCCGGCCCTGGCGCACCTGCGCGCTCTCGGCAGCGCCGAGCTGGAAGGCATTGCCGACCTGGTGCTCGACGGCGCCACCGATGGCGTCGATACCCTGGCCGCACCGTTCGTCGCCGCCAGCCTGCAAGTGTGCTGGACCATCATGGCGGCGCAGCTCGACGTCAGCTGGGCCAGCCCGCTGATCACCGGTACCTTGTGCCCTGTGTGCGGCTCGCACCCGGTTGCCAGCGTGATCCGCATCGGCGGCCAGTCGCAGGGTTACCGCTACCTGCACTGCTCCCTGTGCGCCAGCGAATGGCACATGGTGCGGGTCAAGTGTTCGTGCTGCGAACACAACGAAAAGATCCAGTACCAGTCCATCACCGGTTTCGATACCCCGGAAGCGGGCGCCATCGATCCGGATACGCACGGCCAGACGCGACTCAATAAACTGTCCGACCCAACCAAGATGGCGCGCGCAGAAACCTGTGACAGCTGCCATACCTACAGGAAGATATTTAATCAAGAGCACGATTACAATATCGACCCGCTGGCCGATGACCTGGCCAGCCTGACGCTTGACGTGCTGGTGTCGGAATTGGGTTATGCCCGCGCCAGCGGCAATCCGCTGCTGTGGTTGAAGGAAGAAGTGTAATGACGGCGCCGCTGGAGGTGCCTTCGACTGCGTCCCAGCGGCGCTTGCCTGCCGTGCACGTGCTGCTGGCGCAGCCGCAGTGCCAGCCACTGGTCAAGCAATACGGCCGCGAGCAGACCACGAATGCCGTGCGCGCCGTGCTCGACACGCTGCGCGCGGCGCCGGCCGCCGACACCTCGCTTGACGCGGTGCTGGTGCAGGTCGCCGCCGCGCTGGCGCACGACAATGAATCGTCGATGCGCCCGCTTTACAACCTGACCGGCACCGTGCTGCACACCAACCTCGGGCGCGCACTGTTGCCCGACGAAGCCATTGCCGCCGTGGTCGACGCGATGCGCTGGCCGATGAACCTGGAATGGGACATCGAGACCGGCAAGCGCGGCGACCGCGACAGCCTGGTCGAAGAACAGTTGCTGGCCTTGACCGGCGCCGAAGCCGTCACGGTGGTCAACAACAATGCGGCCGCCGTGCTGCTGCTGCTGGCCACGCTGGCCACGCACAAGGAAGTGATCGTCTCGCGCGGCGAACTGGTGGAAATTGGCGGCGCGTTCCGCATCCCGGACATCATGAGCCGGGCCGGCGCCGTGCTGCGCGAAGTCGGCAGCACCAACCGCACTCACCTGCACGATTACGACGACGCAATCGGCCCCGATACCGCGCTGCTGATGAAGGTCCATTGCAGCAATTACGCCATCACAGGCTTTACCAAGGCGATCGAGCTCGATGAGCTGGTGCCGCTGGCGCGTGCGCGCGGCATCCCGGTGGCCGTGGACCTGGGCAGTGGCACCCTGGTCGACCTGGAACGCTACGGCCTGCCGCACGAAACCACGGTGCGCGAAACCATCGCCGCCGGCGCCGATCTGGTCACCTTCAGCGGCGACAAGCTATTGGGTGGCCCCCAGTGCGGCATCATCGCCGGGCGCGCCGACCTGATTGCCGCCATCAAAAAACACCCTTTAAAACGCGCGCTGCGGGTCGGCAAGCTGACCCTCGCCGCGCTGGAACCCGTGCTGAACCTGTACCGCGCGCCGGACCTGCTGGCCGAGCGCCTCACCACGCTGCGCCTGCTGACCCGGCCCGCCGGCCAGATGCAAGCCATCGCCGCGACCTTGCTGCCGCAGTTTCAGACGCTGCTGGGTGCGGACTGGATCGTCACGGCTGAGCCGATGGCCAGCCAGATCGGCAGCGGCGCCCTGCCCGTCAACGTGTTGCCCAGCTACGGCCTGGTGATGCGCCCGGCCAGTCGCCAGCGCGGTAATCCGCTGGGACGCCTCGAGCAGCGCCTGCGCGCCCTGCCGCGCCCGGTCATCGGCCGCGTCCAGGACGACGCGCTCTGGCTCGACCTGCGCTGCCTGGAAGAGGGTCACGTGGCCGATTTCTCGGCGCAATTGCACCAGCTCGCCGCATGATCGTCGGTACCGCCGGCCACATCGACCATGGCAAAACCACGCTCACGCGCGCACTGACGGGGGTCGACACCGACCGCCTGAAGGAAGAAAAAGCACGCGGCATCTCGATCGAGCTGGGCTACGCCTACTGCGCCCTGGCCAGTGGCGAACGGCTCGGCATCATCGATGTGCCGGGCCACGAAAAATTCATCCGCACCATGGCCTCGGGCGTTACCGGCATCGACCTGGCCTTGCTGGTGGTGGCCGCCGACGACGGCATCATGCCGCAAACACGCGAACACCTGGCCATCCTGCGCCACCTGAACGTTACGCGCGCGGTGGTCGCCATCACCAAGGCTGACCGCGCCGATGGTGCGCGACTGACCGAGGTCGAAAATGATATCGCCATGCTGCTGGCGCATACCCCGTTCGATGGCGCGCCACTGTTTCGCACCAACGCCACCGACCCGCAGGACCCCGGCGTGGCCGGCTTGCTGGCCTATTTCGACAGCGTGGCGGCCGATTTGCCGGGCCACGGGCAGGACAAACTGTTCCGCCTCGGCGTCGATCGCAGTTTCGTGCTGGCCGGGCGCGGCACCGTCATCACCGGCACGGCGCTGTCGGGCAGCGTGGCGGTGGGTGACAGCCTGGTGCTGGCGCCCGGCGGAGAAACCGTGCGGGTGCGCGCCATCCACGCCCAGAACCAGGCCGCCGACAGCGGCCACGCCGGCCAGCGCCTGGCCTTAAACCTGGCCGGCATCGCCAAGGGCGACATCGAACGCGGCAACTGGCTGGTGGCCCCAAGCCTGGCCGCGTGCTCGGAACGACTCGATGCGGATATCACGCTGGGCGCCGATGCACCCGCCTTGACGGCCTGGATGCCGGTGCACGTGCACCTGGGCGCGGCCCACCACCTGGCGCACCTGGTGCCGCTCGATGATGCCGCTTCGACCCAAACGCTGGTGCAGCTGGTGTTCGACACGCCGGTGCACGCCGTGCCGGGCGACCGCTTCGTGTTGCGCAACGCGCAGGCCACGCTGACCATCGGCGGTGGCGTCGTGCTCGACCCGTTCGGCGCCGCGCGCAAGCGGCGCAGTCCGGCGCGCCTCGCGTGGCTGGCGGCGCTGCGCCGTTTCGCGCTCGACCAGGACGCGGCCGCCTTGCTGGCAAGCGCCCCGGCCGGCCTGCGCCTGTCGCTGCTGGTGCGCCTGACACAACTGGCGCCGGAAGCGCTGACACTGTCCGCCGCCACGCTGCGCTTGCCGCTCGCTGGCGGCGACCAGTTGCTGATCGACCCGGCCACGCTGGCGCCGCTGCAGCAGAAGGTCATCGACGCCATCGCCGCGTTCCACGCGCGCGTGCCGGACGATGTGGGACCGGAGCGCTGGCATTTGAAACGCATGGTGTATCCGGATGCCGACGAGGCGCTTTGGACCGGGCTGCTGACCACGCTGCTCGAGCAAGGTTTATTGCGCGCCAGCGCCAACCGCCTGCACCTGCCATCGCACAGCGTCGAGCTGACCGAAGCGGAACAGGCCACCGGCGCGATCCTGATGGCGCTGCTGGAAAGCGGCCGTTTCGATCCACCGTGGGTGCGCGACCTGGCCGCGACGCAATCCCTGCCGGAAGACGAGGTGCGGCGCCTGCTGCGCAAGCTGGCACGCGCCGGCCTGCTCAACCAGGTAGTGACGGACCTGTTTTATCACCCGCGTTCGCTGGCCGCGCTGGCGCGCCTGATCGCCACCTCGAGCGATGGCGAAACGGCGAGTTTTCGCGATGCGACCGGCCTCGGACGCAAGCGGGCGGTACAGGTATTGGAGTATTTCGACCGAACCGGCTATACTCGGCGCATACAAAACCGGCACTTGCTGCGTCCAAACGCAACGTGGCCGGAAGAAACAAACCCCGATGCAGCTGCCTGACCGGGGTTGGTTTTAGTAGATGTACAACGGAGGGCAATCACATCCGGTGGTGTGGCCGGGCTTCAAACCCGGTTGGGGGCGTCAGCCGTCCCCATGTAAGTTCGACTCTTTCTGCCTTCCGCCAATTCACTTGCCGCTCTGTGCCGGCGAAACATCAAACGCCTTCTGCTCGACGGTGCTGCCCGATTTCTCGGACGGCTGCGTTTCCATGGCCGCTTCGGCACTGGTGCCGGCGCTGGTTTTGGCGCCCTTGGCGCTGGCGATTTTCTTCGGCTTGGTGGCTTTCGATTTGCCGGCCTGGCCGGCGTTTGAATCGCCTGCCTTGTTGGTGTTCTTCTGTGCCGTCGCACTTTGCGACGGGGTCGCATCGATGGCGGCCTTGCTTTGTGCGGTGTCGCCCGGCGGGTTCGAGTAATTCACGACCGAGTGGCTCTGGCCGAAGGCGGCGCCCGCGCACAACATGGCGAATACGCCGGCAGTCAGTTTGGTTTTCATGGTAGTTCCCTTGCAAGAATGCGACAGTCGCACGGTACTGTCTGTTTCCGCTATTGTGCCTGCCGCAATCAGTTATTGACGTAGGAGAAGTTCCCGCGCATAGGTCAGTGGCGATCTGCTGATGCTGTTACCGACCGCCTGGCGCACCTATAATGGCAGGATCGTCACCACTGCATCGGACCGAGCATGACCGTCGACTGGCGCCATTTCACCTCCTGGACGGCGCTGGCCGAGCGTCCCACAACGAGAATCCTACCGATATGAAACACTATCCGATCCAGCTGTTCGACGCTGCCTCGTCGACCTTCACCTACCTGCTGGTCGACCCGGCCAGCCGCGCCGCCGTGCTGATCGACCCGGTCGACCACCACGTCGAGCGCGACCTGGCGCACCTGCGCCGCCTCGATTTGCAATTGACGTACGTGCTCGAAACGCACGCGCATGCCGACCACGTCACCTCGGCCGGCGAACTGTGCCAGCGCACCGGCGCCATCTCGGCCGTACCGAGCGGCTGCGGCATTGCGCCAGCCCTGGTGCAACTCATTGACGGCGACGTGATCCGCTTCGGCCTCGGCGAAACGGTGCAGGTGCTGCACACGCCCGGCCACACCGCCGGCAGCATGTGCTACCTGTGGCGCGGCAACCTGTTTACCGGCGACACCTTGTTAATCGACGGCTGCGGGCGCACCGATTTCCAGGGCGGCAGCGCAGCCAGCCTGTACGACAGCGTGATCACTAAACTGTTCACGCTGCCGGATGCCACCATGGTCTGGCCGGCGCACGATTACAAGGGCCAGTCGGTCTCGACCATTGGCTGGGAACGCCAGCACAATGCCCGCCTGGCCCGGCGCAGCCAGGCCGATTTCGTCACCTTGATGGGGCAGCTCGATTTGCCACGACCGCGGCTGATGGATATTGCAGTGCCGGCCAACCGCAACCTGGGCTTGCCGCACGGCGTCTGAGCATGTCCCGTTCCGAACGCCTGCTGCACCTGCTGCAAGTGTTGCGCCGCCACCGCCAGCCGGTCAGCGGCCAGGCGCTCGCGCGTGAAACGGGTGTCAGCATCCGCACGCTGTACCGCGACATCGCCAGCCTGCAGGCGCAAGGGGCAGACATTGCCGGCGAAGCTGGCGTGGGCTACGTCATGCAGCCAGGTTTCATGCTGCCGCCGCTGATGTTCGGCGCCGACGAACTCGACGCGCTGGTGCTCGGCATGCGCCTCGTGGCAGACCTTGGCGACCCTGCCCTGGCGCAGGGCGCCGCGAATGCCCTGGCCAAGCTGGCCGCCGTGCTGCCGCCCGAACTGCGGCGCGAGGCGCAGACCTCGGCGCTGCTGCCCGGTTTCGGGCGCCCGGCCGTCGCGCAAGGCGTGGTGGCAGCGGCGCCGCTGCGGGCCGCGATCCGCGCCGAACGCAAGCTGTCGATCCGCTACCGTGACCCGTCCGGCACCGTGTCTGAACGCGTGGTGTGGCCCTACGCGCTGGTCTACTTCGACCTGACCCGGGTCTTGATGTGCTGGTGCGAGCTGCGCGGCGCGTTCCGCAATTTTCGCGTCGACCGCATCGCCGCGGCCGACACGCTGGCCGAACGCTATCCGCGCCACCGCCAAGCGCTGCTCAAGGAATGGCGCAAGCAGGAGTTTGTGCCGGAGCGCAGCATGCTGCCATAAATTGACAGCAGCGCTGGCTAAGATGGGTCTCCTTTCAACTTACCCGGAAACGCCATGACCCTGACTGCCACCCCCCACCTCAATTTCCGCGGCAACGCACGCGCCGCGCTCGCGTTTTACCAGGCCGCGTTCGACGGCGCACTCACCCTGGTCTCCTACCAGGATGCCGGTCAACCGCATCCTGCAGAAGAAGCCAACCACGTCATGTGGGGCCAGGTGGCGACGCCCGGCGGCCTGCGCGTGATGGCCTTCGATGCCCCTGCCAGCCTGCCGTGGCACGCCGGTGAAAATGCCTACTATGTCACCGTCGGCAGCAATACCACGGCAGACATCGCCGCATCCTGGGACAAGATGCAAGACGGCGCCACCATCCTGCAAGCACTGGCGCCGGCGCCCTGGTCGCCGCTGTACGGCATGCTGAAGGATCGGTTCGGCGTCACGTGGGTGTTCAGCGTCGCCGGCGCGGCGTAAGCGTGGCCGCATGACTGGCGCACTGTTGTTCCGGGCGGCGAGGACGAGCCAGTTACGCTTCCGGTAAATCCAGCCACAGTGCCGGTACTCCCCCGGCATCTGCCCTGAAGCGCCCTGTGCAGGCAAAAGTAGCGTAATCGCTCAGGCCGCCCGCGACCACCGCATCGCAGAACTCTTGTCCCACCGTATTTGGCAGGTTGCCAAATACGGTGTTCTCGACTTCGACTGCAACGATACCGCCAGCGCGCAGCAGCAAGCGACAAGGCATTGCAGGCATCGACGCCAGCAGCGCCGGCACAGCACGGCACAGGGCGACCTGCACGGAGAATGTGCCAGGCCCGTTGATGAGCGGGGTTTCTTGCGCAGTCACCGCCCCTGCGCTGCTCACTGTTGCGATACGCTCCTGCAAATCCGGACCGACGCGGCGAAAGCCCAGCAAGTTTGCCGCCGACCGGATCGCGTCGGCTTCCAGGCCGCCAGCGTTGTGTTGGCGCGCCAGCGCGAGCGCCGCCTTGATTTCGAGCGGAGCGATATGCTTGGCCTTGAGCGTGGCGCCCGACTCGGCCGAGCGGTCACGCACCGGCGCCGCGGTTGCTTGCCCGGTCGTGTAAAAGAAATCGTCTTCGCCCAACAGCTCGCGATGCACGGCCCTGGCTCCCGAGAGGGCCGCAGCCGTGACGGCGAGGATGCGCGAGCCCGCCTTCTCCTTGCCAAAGCAGGCAGCGAGCCGGCGCGCCACTTCGTCGAGATGAATCGGCCCTTCGAATGCAACGATACGCCAGACCAGCTCGGCCAGCGCAGCGGGCGGTGCGTCGTGTGGCTCGGCGTAGCCCTCGACCGGAAAGTGTGCGCGCTGGTAGGCCGGCATGCGCACCGCCGCAGCTTCAGGAACGAACATGGGCATCTGCTCCGGCGCAGGAACGTCGCCGGAACGATCTTCTGCTGCCGGCACGTGCACCAGGCGGTGCCAATTTGCGCCATTGATCCGGATTCCGCTGTCCGCCTTCAGGCGCGCTGCATCGAGCGCAGTGCGTAGCCGTTCGATTTCCAGCGCACGATTGTAGAACCAGTCGGTGCTCCAGATGCGATGGAAATTCCAGCCCAAACTTTCCAGCACGTCCTGGCGCAAACGGTCGCGCTCACGCGCCCAGAGCGCGCTGTGATAGGTGGCGCCGTCGCACTCGAGTGCAAGAATATAGGTATCCGGCCTGGCCGGATGGCGAATCCCCATGTCGATCCGGAATCCCGCCGAGCCGACCTGTGGATCGGCGATGTAGCCCATGCCTTGCACGACCCGTGCGACATCGGCTTCAAACGGGCTATCCGCTTCACCAACCGAACCCGCCGTTTCGGTCATGCGGCCGTCGCGTGCGAATTCGAGGAAGCGCTTGAAGATGCGCGTCCCATCGCGCGTGGCGCGCCCGGGGTCGATATCGCCAGGGTCGAACGAGGCAAAAATCTCGCAGCGCACGCGCGCGCGCGTGAACAGCACGTTCAGGCGCCGTTCGCCGCCTTCCGCGTTGACCGGGCCGAAGGTCATCGAGGACAGGCGCCCGCCAGGCTGGGCCGGGCCGTAACCGACACTGATCAGGATCACGTCACGCTCATCACCCTGCACGTTCTCGATATTCTTGACAAACAGGTCTTCGGCCTGCCCCTCGCGCAGGAACGCGTCGAGCTCAGGGTCGGCGCGCCGCGCCAACTCCAGCAACTCCGTGATCAGGTTGCGTTGGGCGGTCGAAAACGTGACGATTCCTAACGACAGCTGCGGGTCGACCCGCGCATGTTCAGCCACCCGCGCCACCAGCGCTTCGCCCTCGATGCGGTTGTCGCGCTTGCCGCCCTTGTCATACACCCCGGCAACGCGCGTGAAGCACAGACCGTATGCGGGATCCTTCTGCAACGGCGAGGGCGGCAGAATCAATGCGTCCTCGTAAAATTCGCTGTTCGACACGGCAATGAGCGACGGGTCGCGTGAGCGGTAATGCCACTGCAGCATGCGCGCCGACAAGCCACGGGCTTCACACAAACTCAGTATGCTTTCCATCGATCCCGCCGCGGCAGCATTGCCCAGCAAGCCGGGGCGTTCGCCGTCTTCGTCATCCTGCTCGTCAGTGGCATCGTCGGACAGCACGCGGTCGAAAAATGACGAAGGCGGCAGCTGCTTCTGGTCGCCCACCACGACGATCTGGTTGGCGCGGGCAATCGCGCCAAGGGCATCCTCGGGACGCACCTGCGACGCTTCATCGATCACCAGCAAGTCGAATTGCAATTTCCCGGGTGGCAAAAACTGCGCCACCGAGATCGGGCTCATCAAAAGTACCGGCTTGATGCGCTGTACCGCCTCGCCAGCGAGGGAGAACAAGCGGCGCAGCGCCAGATGGCCGCGCTTTTTCCCCATTTCCCCGCGCAGGATTTTCATCTCGCCTTGCGCGCCCAAGGGCAGTTGCTGCAAATGTCCGGCGCGAATCGTCGTCACATTTTCCTGCAAGCGCGCGCGCTCCAGCGCGCTGAAGCGCTCGACCAGCGCATGGCGCTTTTCCTGAGATACATCGCGCAATACTGGCGAGGCCAATCTCGCACGTTCCCACAGCGCTTCGGCGCGGGCATAGGCAAGTTGGTCGCATGCGTCGCTGGCCGTCAACGCTCCCGTCCGGATACGGTTTGCCAGGACCTCGAAGCCACTGTCGCACAGCCTGGCATACAAGCGCTGCGCCAGTGCCCAGTCAGCGTAGAGGTGGGTCGATGCCGCAATTGCCGCGCAGCGGCTGCCGACGGCGGCGAGTTGGCCCGCTTCCGTTCCACCCGGGACAAAGGCAGCGGCATCGATTTCCAGCATGCCCAGCAGTTCGCCCACATCGCGCCGGACCAGGCTTGCCGCCTGATCGACTGCTTGCCGCATGGCGCTGACGCGCGCCCCGTCTTGTGCGATCCGGATCAATGCTGCCGGCGGGCAGGTCAGTTCGGCGCCGGCGACCTTGTCGACCCAGGCCAGTAGCGCCAGCATCCCGGTAAAGTCGCTCAGCGCAGCGCGCCAGGCCAGGCCAAGCAAGGGGGCTGCGTACGCCTGATCCGCTTCCCAACGCTGGCGCAAGGAGGCGATATGCAGCAGTCGATCGACCAGCACAACGCGCTCGCTTGCCACATCAGGCAGCGGTTTACGCAACAGTCCGGCAAGCTGCTGCGATGCTTCGCGGTACGCGCCGCCCCAACGTGCAAGCATGGATCCCGCCCCGCCGACGAGCGGCGTACGCAGTCGCGCCGCGTCGTAGATAAAAGCCGATTCGACAAATACCAGGTCGGCACCATCCCGCTCAAGACGCCATGCAGCACCCGCCTCCAGCGTCTCGCGCAACCGGGCCAGGTCGCCGGCGTTCAGCAGGGACTGGGCCAGTTCTGCAGTGCCCGCTGGAAAGCCGCTCAAGCGCGCCAGCACATCCTGGATGCGCAGCGCGGCATGCAGCGAAGGCGACAGGTCCAGGGCCAGGGCATCGATTGGCGCCGCGAGCGCCTCAGCAAGAGTGTTGACGGCGCGGGAAGCAGTCAAACCCGCCCCCGCCAGGCGCACCAGTTCCACCGGCTGCAGATCCTGTTTGCGCGCGTCTGAAAAGGGATCGTCCTGGTTCGTGCGCGCCTGCGCCGCCAGCGCGCCATACTGCATCAGCGCAGCACGGGCCGCCGCTTCCTCCGTCTCGGTCATGTCGGGCAGCGCTGCACGGTCGAGGGTTGGCGGCGCGACGTTCCGCCCCATGAAGTGAATCTGGCGGCCAAGCACGGAAAATGCCGTGGCGCCGCTTGCACCGATGGGTGCGTGCAATGCGTCGCTGATGGCGTTCAGGCTGTCGCGCGCCGCCGTCAATGCCTGCGGCGCACCAGGCACCAGCGGAATCGCCGCAGCGGCGCCAAGCGTGCTTGCCAGTTCGGCCAGCACGTCCATCTTGCTTGAGTTGCGCGAGTGCAGTTCGAGACAGATATCACGCAGACCGACCTTCACCAGACGATCATGCACGACCGACAAAGCGGCCATTTTTTCGGCGACAAACAGCACCCGTTTGCCATCCTTGACGGCGGCGGCGATGATGTTGGTGATGGTCTGCGACTTGCCGGTGCCTGGTGGCCCTTGCACCACCAGGTTGCGCCCCGCCCGCACTTCCTCGATCACCCGCGCTTGCGAGGCATCGGCGTCAACGACGTGAAACATCTGCGCCGGTGGCAGGACGTCGTCAAGCCGGCCCGACGCCGGAAACAGCGCCGGCTCGGCGCCAAACCCTTCGTACAACAAACCGCGCGTGAGCGCGTGCGCGGCAATGGCGCCATGCGGCCACATATCGACCGACAGATCGCGGTACATCAGCAACTTGGCAAACGAAAAAAAGCCGAGCTGGATCGCGTCGGCGTCCACTTTCCAGTTCGTGTGGCTGGCGATGCTCGTGACGACCTGGGAAAAATATGCACCAGGCGACCATGCGTCATCGATCTCAATTTCGGGCAACTGCAAGCCGAAATCGTCCTTGAGCCGCTGTTGCAGCGGCAGGTTGGTCACCACGTCGTCTTCACGCAGGCGCAGCTCATACGTCGAGGTGCGCGGGTTGCGTACCAATTCTACCGGCAACAGCACGAGCGGCGCCTCGCGCGCGATGGAGGAAGCCTTGTCTTCGTACCAGGACAGAAAACCCAGCGCCAGGTACAGAATGTTGACCCCGGATTCTTCTTCTGCCGTTTGCGCTTCGCGCGCGATTTTGAGCAGCTTGCGTTGCAGCGCATCGGCGCCGAGCCGGGTCTCGAGTTGGGCATCGGTCAACCGGCCCGGGTCGAATCCCAACTGGCCGACGTCGGCCAGCTGGATGCCCGACGCGTCGTCCTCGCTGTCCTTGCCAATGGCCAAAAACCGCATGGCTTTTTTGCCCTGCAAGATCAGGTGCACATCGCCGGCGCGCTCATTGACAATATTGACGACATTCCCCCGCGCGTTGGCGCGGTTGACGTGCACCAGGCGATTCCGGGTTCCCGTCTCGACCAGCCGCTTGCGCGTTTCGTTGAACAATTTCACCAATGCCGCCCCTGGCAAGGCGGCATGCGCGTGCTGATCCGGCTCCGGCCCCTGTTCCTGCCCCACACCCGCTTCCATCGACATCGTTGCCCGCTTCACTTGATTGATTTCATTTACACCAGAGGTAAAAGTGTAGCAAAAACTCCAGGTTTATTTGACTGAATGGTCCATTCAAGTGTGCATCCCAAAAAAGGCGTCACACGCCGGCTGGCTAAGCTTCGGCTGATGGAAGGCCCGCGCCGATCGCCTTCAATGCCGCGCGCAGCCGCGGCGCCGCAAAATCGAGGAAGCGCCGCATTTTGAGCGGCATCTGGCCACGTGCAGCGTGCACGAGATGCACGGGCGCGCTGTCCGGCTCGAAGGGTGCCAGGACAAGCTGCAGCGCGCCCGCGCGAACCGGTGCGGCTACCTGGTAGTGCAGCAAGCGCACCACGCCCACCCCGCGCACGCCGGCGTCGGCAGCGGCCTCGGCAGTGCTCAGCGTCAGGCGCGGCACGATGGCGATGTCGAGCGCGGCGCCGCTGTCCGGCTGGCGGAAGCGCCAGGACGGCGTCGGCATCGGCGTGTCCACCGTCACACATGGGTAGCGCAGCAAGTCGGCGGGCGCCTGTGGCACGCCGTGGGCCGCCAGCAACGCCGGGGTGGCGCAGGTCACCGTGCGTATCGCGCCGACCTGGGTGGCCACCATCGTGCTGTCGGGCAGCTTGCCGATGCGCACCGCCATATCCACGTGGTCGTCAATCAGGTCGACGTTGCGGTCGAGCAGCAGCAAACGGACCGTGATGGCGGGATAGGTCGCCAGGAATTCGGCCACCAGCGGCAACACGTGCAGGCGCCCGAACAGCAAGGGCGCCGTGATGGCCAGTTCGCCTTTCGGCTCGGTGAATTCGCCGGCGGCGGCGCGCTCGGCTTCCTCGACCTGCTCGAGGATGCGGCGCGCCGCTGCCACGTAGGCGATCCCGGCATCGGTGAGACTGATTTTGCGGGTGGTACGCAGCAGCAGGCGCGCGCCCAGCAGCGTTTCCAGGTCGGATATTTTGCGGCTCAGCGTGGCCAGCGGCACGTGCAGCAAGCGTCCCGCTGCGGACAGGCTGCCCTGCTCGGTCACCGTCAGCAGCATGGCCATGGCTTCCAGACGATCCATTTCAGCCTTCCATTTTTTGGTAGTCTTATTCCAAATAATACCGGATTCTCACGTCCCATGGAAAGGTGGATACTGCAGTTTTAAAACACCGGAGCGCTGCCATGTCCTATGGATTTCTCGATATTGCCGTCACACCGAGCGTGCGCGCCGTGCAGGACGGTATGGGCGCCGCCGCCACCTGGGAAGACTTCCAGGGCCAGCGTGCATCCGATCGCTTTACCGGCAACGAGGCCGCTTTCATCGGCGCTCGCGACAGCTTTTATATGGCGACGGTGTCGGAAACGGGCTGGCCCTACGTCCAGCACCGGGGCGGCCCGGCGGGTTTTCTGAAGGTGGTGGACGAGACCACGCTGGCGTTCGCGGACTACCGCGGCAACCGCCAATACATCAGCACTGGCAACCTGGCGGCGAATGATCGCGCCTGCCTGTTTCTGATGGATTACCCGCAGCGCGCGCGGCTGAAAATTTACGTGCATGTGGAGACGCTGGGGGTGGACGACGATCCGGCGCTGACAACGCTGGTGACCGTGCCCGGCTACAAAGCAAAAATCGAACGCATCTTCCGGCTGCGCCTGGATGCGTTCGACTGGAATTGTCCACAGCACATTACGCCGCGGTTCACTGAACAGGAGGTGCGCGCGGCCACCGCCCCCTTGCTGGAGCGGCTGGCGCAGCTGGAGAAAGATAATCAGGGGTTGCCCGGTCGCGCCACCGGAGAACATGCATCGTGATTGTTCAAGGCATCAGGCCACGTGGCCATGTCGACCATCGCCTGGCCACGTTGCCGTGATCGCATCACTTGCTTTTCTCCATCAAAAACAAGGCCGGATCGCGGGGTTTTCCCACGACCAGCGATACCGGTTCGAGTATTCTCACGAATCCGAACACCGGCCTCATGTCCATGCGCGCGGCAGCGTGCACCAGCGTGCTTTCCTCCCTCACCAGCGCCAAGTGTTGACGGCGCTGGCAGTCGTTTGGCCAAGTGCGCCGGTTCCACCAACCGATACCCTGCGACGATTTTTTTCGTAAAACAGAAAGTAGATAATAGACGAGTTGGAAAGCGAACTCATATTAATTCCGCAAAGACCGATCTGCAACGCGAGTATTGGTGGCTTATTTTGTAAAAATAGTGTGGTTGTTAAACTTAACCCAGTGAATGGCTTGTATTTATAGCAGCACTGGCTTTCCCTACGAATAGCAGCGAGAAAAATTTGCATTAATTTAAAAGCAATTACTTCCGGTCATTTCCGTAAACTTTGTCTGGTTTTACCTTCGTGTAACGGGATGTAATCTACAAGAAAAGAGCAACTGCCGAACTTGGGCACCGCCTGCGCGGACACGATTTTCCTGAAAAATTGTCAGCGCAGCGAATAGATACAGATTGAAAAACTTGTTGTCCGATACGAAAAAAAGTGCAAGCATGCGCTAGCGAATAGACGCAACGGCATCGAATTGTTTTATTAACATATTATTCTAACAACCCATTTAAACAGCGAGATCTACTCATGCGTCGTCATTTTTTTATTTGTTTGTTGATTGCGAGCGCACCCGCGTTTGCAGCCACGCCGCGGGTTTTCCCTCCCTTCGAAATGAATGCTTCATTGGACAAAAAAAATATGCAATTTCATTTCACTGAGGGCGCGGTTGGCGGGATCGTCAATGATTATGAACTCAGCGGAATCATCGGCATGGCCACTGAATTTACGGCGCAGCCAGGCGGCGCGACGATCCTTTTCGATGAATCGGTGACAGAAGAGCGACTGAGAGACTTGATGAACTATCAGGGCCGTCTGGAGGGGGTGGTGCAATGCAAACGCGTGCGGGTAGGAACATCCCCGGAATTTCCACAACTGGGCGTCCAACTCATGGCAGAAGGCTGCATCATCAAGTCGATCAACCATTGATCGATCGTCTCGAGGGCGTCAATCCGGGCGTCATTGATGAATGCCTTCGAACCTGCTCTCCTGACCCTCCAGGCCTGCAAAGAGCCCGCCGCGCCGTCCGCCCAGCCGACGCCGCCAGTGGCCGTGCGCATCGCACCGCAACCTGTCGCACGAGCCGTGCCGGTTGCCTTGGCCGAACCGCAAAACGAGGCCGATGTCATTGCGGGTCTGGGACGGGAGGCGGCAGCCGCCACGCAGTTCGACTCCAGCGCGATACCGGAAACAACCGCCACCATCCCGCCGTTTCCGTATGTGGCGTTCCCGTTCAACACCACCACCATGCCCGGCTACCCGGTGTCGTTTAAAATGGCCAAGCTACACCAGCCCAATTTTGACATGTCCTACGATGTCTACGAGGGGGCGGTCGCCAACGCACAGGCGGTGACCGTGACCGGCGCCCCGCCTGCTGCGCCCCAGCCGCTCGACATCAATGCCTTGCCGGTGAAGAGTACGGCGCTGCCGCCGTTTCCCTACCTGGCTTATCCTGCCCCGCTCGCTACCGTGTTTCAACGAACTGCAAAAGCCAATTTCGACGCCGTCGGCTTTATCGTCGGCAAGCAGTTGCGCATGGTCGAAGGCAAGGTAGAGGTGCGTGCGTTCTACAATCGGCATGCCGATATTTCGCAGATGGCGACGCAGCGCAACGACGAAGCGGCGTTAAAAGGATTGGGCGCGGTGAAGGTCAACACCGTTCCTGCAAGCGATCCGGCGCTGATTGCCGCCATTGGCAACGTCGAGAATCTGAAAAAGAAGCTGCGCGTTCCGGGGAAAAATATCTGGATCGCCTTGATGTTCCAGGATGACAATACCTGTATTGTCGTCACCGAAGAAAAAACCATGGAGCAGACCGTAACCCTGGTCAGCGCCGCCACGATGCACACCGAACTGGCGGCCAAGGGGCATATCCCGCTGTATATCAATTTTGATACCGACAAGGCGACCATACGCGCCGACGGCAAGCCGGCGGTCGATGAAATCGCGGCCTTGCTCAAGAGTGATGCGAAGCTGAAGTAGGAGACTGGACGCGCGCAAAACCGTCGTGTCGAGCTGGTCAAGCTTTAAGTTTTTCACGTATCCGTAACCGATCATCAGCCGGCGTCCGGACGCCGCGTTACCTCAGCGGCTGGCCATCAGGACGCCAGGTGCACCGTCACCACGAAAAACAATGACGAGATGCGACAACGGCGACGCTGCCGTTGTTGCAGATGCAGTTGGAATTCATCAGGCGAGACGATTTGAAAAGGCGCTGTACGCACTCTTTACTGAAGACCTCGCTCGTGGTTCCGAACAAGGTTTCCTGGAGAATGACTGCACGTTCAGGCAACGATACAGCAGGCGGCGCAAGCTGGGGTGCGCCATAGAAATGTGGATAGCACTTTTCAAAATTCATCGAAGGCACCGCAGTCTTCACTGCGGTGCACGACCACGATGAAAGCTGTTGCTTAGAAGTTCGCCTTGAGCTGCAGGCCGAAGGTACGCGGCTCGTTGGTAATGCCGGTCAGGTTATCGAAGTCGATCGCCGCCACCACTTGCACGCGGTCGGTGATATTGCGCGCATACGCTGCCAGCTCGTACTTGCCGTCAGCCCACTTGTAAGCTGCGCGCACGCCGCCTTCGGTGAGCGCCTTGGCCTTATATTCCTTCGCTTCGTACAGGAACATATTGTAGGTGCTGCGGTAGGTCCAGTCGGTCGACGCGTAGAACTCGCCGTTGCCGACCGGGACGCTGTAGCGCAAGGTGAAGTTGGCTTGCCACTTCGGCGCGCGCGGCAGCGGGTTGCCGTCGATGCGCACGGTGCCCGGGAATGGTCCGACCGCATTCGTCACCGTGCAACCGGCCACGCCGCCGGTGTTGGCGAAGTTGCCGCACTGCTGGACGAACAGGGCGCTGTCCTTGATCTCGGTGTCGTTGTAGCTGCCGCCGACACTCACGCGCCAGTTTTCGCTCAATACCCCTTGCGCATCGAGTTCGATGCCCTGCCCGGTCACCTTGTCGGCGTTGAGCAACTGGTTCATGTTGATCACGCCGCTACCCGCCGTCAGCTGCTTGTCCTTGACGCGGTACTGGAACACGCTGGCCGAAATGCGCGCGCGCTGGTTGAAGAAGTCTTCCTTGATGCCAGCTTCATACGACAGCACTTTTTCCGAACCGGCAAACGACGGGCGGTCGGCCAGGCCGTTCAGGCGGCCCTGCATGCTCGGTGCGCGGTAGCCGGTGGCGACGCGCGCGAACAGATTGGTGTCCTTGTCGAGCGCGTAGGTGCCGGACAGATCCCAGCTGATGTTGTGCGAATCGCGGTCGATCACGAACGGACCGGCCGTGGTCGCTTCGACGCGCTTGGCCGAAAAATCTTTCGAGTCGTTGGTGTAGCGCAGGCCGCCGCGCAGTTTCAGCTGCTCGGAGACGGTGTAGTTCAGCGAGCCGAACGCCGCCCACGACGAGGTCTGCTGGGTTTGGGTGGCGTAGTTCGGGCTCAGCGGATTGCCAGGGGCCAGCGAATCGAACGCGATACTGTCGATGCGGATGTCTTCTTTAAAGTAAAACAGGCCACCGATCCATTGCAGCGGGCCGGCGTAGTTGGACTCGGCGCGGAATTCCTGCGTGAATTGCTTGTGGTTCGGCAGCACGTCGGCCGTCTCCACGACGAAGGGAATGAAGCCCGGGCCGCTCGGCTGGGCGTACACGGCGCCGTAGCCGCCATCGACGTCGGCGCGGCTGTAGAAATGGGCTGCTTCGTAGCCGGTGATCGAGTGCAGCGTGATGCCATCGCCATTGAAACGCAGGCGCGCGCTGCCGCCCTTGGTGCGCAGGGTCTGCTCGTTGATGCCGTCGGTCGGGTAGTTACCGTAGTCGAAATTGTCGACCAGGTCGTTGGTGCCTTTTTTGATGATATTGGCGCGGAACAGCGTGGCGTTGTTGTCCAGGTTACGCGCGTGGAAATTGAACAGCGCGCTGAACTGCTTGTTCGGCTGCACCAGCACCTGCAGGCGGCCGGCGTTGTCGTGGTAACCCTCGAAGTCCTTGGTGCCGGTCGGACGCGGGTTGTGCACGCGGTCGTCGCGGTTCTGCGATTGCAGCGACAGGCGCGCCGCCACCGTGTCGCTGATCGGCAGGTTGTAGACGCCTTCGAAATTTTTGACGCCGTCGTTGCCGAAACCGCCGGACAAATAGCCTTCGGTCTTAAAGGTCGGGCGCACCGAATCGAACTTGATCACGCCGGCTGGCGAGTTGCGGCCGAACAGCGTGCCTTGCGGGCCGCGCAGCACTTCCACCTGCTCGACGTCGAACACCGGGAAGCCTTTGAGCATCGGGCTTTCCTGGACGATGTCGTCGACCACCAGGCCGACCGGCTGCGATGCATTCAGATCGAAATCGGTATTGCCCTGGCCGCGGATATAAAAGCGCGGGAACGAGCGGCCGTAGTCGGATTCAACCGACAGGCTCGGCGTGCGGCTGGACAGGAAGCGGATGTCCTGGCCGCCGGCCGTCAGCGTGTCGAGCTTCTCGCCGCGCAAGGTGGTGATCGCCATCGGCACATCCTTGATGTTTTCCGAGCGGCGCTGGGCCGTCACGATCACGGTTTCGAGCTTGCCGCTGGCAGCTGCTGCGGCGGCATCCTGCGCGGCCGTGGTGGCCGTTTCCTGCGCCAGCACCGCCTGTGCGGGGAACGCACTGGCGACGGCTAAAAACATCAAGGTACGACAAGTCGACAGCGAAACACGGGAAACACGGGAGACGGAAGGTTTCATACCTTTTCCTTATAGAGGGGGGGGAGTGTGCAGGTGGGACGGTTCTAAGACAAAGGATAGCAAGTTGTCTTTACTTCCAACAATAATTTAATAGCAATATGATGTTTTTTGTGCACAACGTGGGCTTGGCGATCGCACAAAAATCAGATATGGCAGAGCGAAAAGCTTCGTTCGTTTTTGCGTGCCCAAGCGGTACGCTGCACGGATCAATTCATCAAATGCTGGTTCGAAACGAGGAAAGTCATGTTGGTCAAAAAAATGCTGTTCGCTATTGCCCTCTCCGCTGCCGCCCTGCTGCAGCCGGCGCTCGCCGCCGATATCTCGCTGCTCAATGTCTCGTACGACCCGACCCGCGAGCTGTACCAGGATGTGAATGCAGCCTTCGCCAGGGAATGGAAAGCGAAAACCGGCGACACCGTCAAAATCAAGCAGTCGCACGGCGGCTCCGGCAAACAGGCGCGCGCGGTGATCGACGGCCTCGAAGCGGACGTGGTCACGCTGGCGCTCGGCTACGACATCGATGCACTGGCCGAGCGCGGTCTGCTGGCCAAAGATTGGGAAAAACGCGAAGCGCTCAATGCGTCGCCCTACACCTCGACCATCGTGTTCCTGGTCCGCAAAGGCAATCCAAAAGGGATTAAAGACTGGAACGATCTGATCAAGCCAGGCGTGGCCGTGATCACCCCCAACCCGAAAACCTCGGGCGGGGCGCGCTGGAACCACCTCGCGGCCTGGGGTTATGCGCTCAAGCAGCCGGGCGGCACGCCGGCCACGGCCACCGCCTTCCTGCAAAAACTGTATAAAAACGTGCCGGTGCTCGACTCCGGCGCGCGCGGCGCCACCACCACCTTCGTCGAGCGCGGCATCGGCGACGTGCTGATCGCCTGGGAAAACGAAGCCTATCTGGCCGTCAAGGAACTCGGCCCGGGCAAATTCGACATCATCACGCCATCCGTCAGCATCCTGGCCGAGCCACCGGTCGCCGTGGTCGACAAGGTGGTCGACAAGCGTGGCACCCGCAAGGTGGCGGAGGCTTACCTGAAGTTCCTCTACACCGATGAAGCCCAGGACATCATCGCCAAAAATTACTACCGTCCGGCCACGCCAAAGGCCGCGGCGAAATACGCGAACCAGCTGGCCAAGGTAAAACTGTTCACGATCGGTGATGTCGCCGGCAACTGGACCCAGGCGCAAAAGGCGCACTTTGCCGACGGCGGTTTGTTCGACAAGATTTACGAGAAAAAAGACTAAGTTTGCGGATGACGGTTATGTGTGATACTCCCGCATTCGAGTGTGAAACGGGAGACCCATGAAGCCACGTCGTCGCGCAGTCTCCTTGCCAGCCTTGCACTATCGGCGCGCCCGCAGCGCCGATATTCCGGCGATGTCGCGCATCCGCCTCAGCGTCACTGAAAACACCCTCTCCGACCCCAGCAAAGTCACCCTGCAAATGTATCGCGACTATCTGGACGCACGTGGTCGCGGCTGGGTCTGCTGCAGCGGCAGACGCATCGTGGGCTTTGCCTATGCCAGCCGCGACGACGCCAGCATCTGGGCACTGTTCATCCAGCCCGGCCATGAAGGCCGCGGCATCGGCCGCAAGCTGATGGGGTTCGCCGAGGCCTGGCTGTTCGGGCTGGGCGCGCCGGCCATCACCCTCGACACCGGGCGCGGCACGCGCGCCGAACGCTTTTATGCCGCATCAAGCTGGCTGCGCGAACCCGACGACGGCGGCAGAAACGTCCGGTTCCGCAAACAGGCACCGCTTGCTGCACCAGCGCCTTGACGGTAACAGTGCCCACGGATGCTGCGCAGAACCGGTGCTGAACAGGGTTTGACCATCGGCGCGTATGCCTGGCGCGTTATCATCGCCGCATGACAACGCCCGCCTCCCCTTCCGGCCATACGCTCCGGCTGATCCTCGGTGACCAGCTCAATCTGGCACATCGCTGGTTCAGCCAGGTCGATGACGCAACCACCTATGTGTTGATGGAAGTGCGTCAGGAAACCGACTATGTCCTGCATCACGCCCAGAAAATTCTGGCGATCTTTGCCGCCATGCGCGATCTCGCCCGGCAGTTGCGCGTCGCCGGCCACCAGGTGCATTACCTGGCGATCGACGACCCCGCCAACCTGCATGCGATACCCGCCAACCTGGATGCGCTGGCAAAGCGATACGACGCCAGCTCGGTCGAATACCAGGCGCCCGACGAATGGCGCCTCGACCAGCAGCTGTACCTGCACGGCCGCCAGGCCGCTATTCCCTGGGTGCTGTTCGATACCGACCATTTTTATACTGGCCGCCATGAAGCCGCCGCCATCTTCGACGGCCGCAAGCAATGGCTGATGGAGTTCTTTTACCGCCAGATGCGGGTCCGGCACAGCGTGTTGATGGACGGTCCAAAACAGCCGGCCGGCGGGCAGTGGAATTTTGATCACGATAACCGCAAACCATGGCGCGGCACGCCCGCCGAACCGCGCGATGCGCGCACGCTCCACGACCACGCGGCGCTGTGGCAAACCATCGTCAACGCCGGCGTGCAATCGTTCGGCGACCCCAAGGCCAGCCAGTTCCCCTGGGCCCTGAACCGGCTCGAAGCGCTGGCGCAGCTCGACGCCTTCATCGCGCACGCCCTGCCCCACTTCGGCGACTTCCAGGATGCGATGTCGACGCAGGCGGCGCGCCTGTTTCATTCAATGCTGTCGTTCGCCCTGAACGTCAAGATGCTCGGCCCGCGCGAAGTGGTGGCGCGCGCCGAAGCGGCCTACGCCGACGGGCGCGCGCCGCTGGCCGCCGTGGAAGGTTTTATCCGGCAAATCCTGGGCTGGCGCGAATACGTCCGCGGCGTCTACTGGGACCGGATGCCGGGCTACACCGAGCAGAATTTTTTCCGCCACGAACGCGCGCTGCCCGCGTGGTTCTGGAGCGGCAAAACAAAGATGAACTGCCTGGCCCACGCCATTACCCAATCGCTGCAGGAGGCCCATGCCCACCACATCCAGCGCCTGATGGTGATCGGCAATTTCGCCTTGCTGGCGGGGCTGGCGCCCGACGCGGTGCACCGCTGGTACCTGGGCGTCTACATTGACGCCTTCGAATGGGTGGAAGCGCCGAACACCATCGGCATGAGCCAGTTTGCCGACGGCGGCGTGCTGGCCACCAAGCCGTATGTCTCGAGTGCCGCCTACATCGACCGCATGGGCGACTACTGCAAAGGCTGCCATTACGACAAAAAACAGCGGCTGGGCGAGCGCGCCTGCCCGTTCAATGCGCTCTACTGGGATTTTTTTCAGAGAAATGCGCCCACGCTGGCGCATAATCCGCGCATCGGGATGGCCTACCGGCAGCTGGAAAAAATGGATGCGCAGGCCATCGCCGATTTTCAGGCGCGGGCAGACTGGCTGAAGGAGAATCTGGACGATTTGTAAGGACGACTTGCGCGCTGACTTCCGGACTGCCCGACTCAAAGCAAACAGGATTGATGCGGTGGAACGCGTCTGCGCGAGCCGATACAGCAAGGGCAAGGGTAGAATACGGCGTTTTGCCTTCCCTTCCTCATGCAGACCCTGGAACAACTACAGAACGGCGCACTGGCCGGCGCCGTCCGGCTGCAACTCTCGTGCGCTTTGACCGAATTCCCTCGTGAAATTTTCGACCTGGCCGACACGCTCGAAATCCTCGACCTGTCCGGCAATGCGCTCTCCACCCTGCCCGACGACCTGCCGCGCCTGAGCAAACTGCGCGTCCTGTTCTGTTCACTGAACCAGTTCACGGTACTGCCGGCGGTCCTCGGCGCGTGCCCGAATCTGACCATGATCGGGTTCAAGAGCAACCGCATCCGGGAAGTACCGGCCAGCGCCCTGCCGATCGCGCTGCGCTGGCTGATCCTGACCGACAATGCCATCGCCGCCCTGCCGGCCACGATCGGTCGCTGCACGCAACTGCAAAAGCTGATGCTGGCCGGGAACCAGCTGAGCGCACTGCCCGAGTCACTGGCTGGCTGCACCAACCTGGAACTGCTGCGCATCGCCGCCAATCGTTTGACGGCGCTCCCCGCGTGGCTGCTGGCGATGCCGAAACTGGCCTGGCTGGCCTGCGCCGGCAACCCGTTCAGCGCGGCCGATGAAGCGGCCGCCTCCTGCGGCGCGCATCCTGCCATCGCATGGAACGATTTGCAGATGGCCCACCAGCTGGGCGAAGGCGCGTCCGGCGTGATTTCGCAAGCCGTGCTGGCCGGCGCGCGCGACGTCGCGGTCAAACTGTTCAAGGGCGCCATCACCAGCGACGGCCTGCCGGCGTGCGAGCTGGCGGCTTGCCTGAGCGCGGGCGCGCACCCGAACCTGATTGCGGTGCTGGGCGAAGTGACGGACCACCCGGAGGGCGTGCACGGCTGCGTGATGGCGCTGGTCGACCCCGCTTTCCACAACCTGGCCGGCCCACCGAGCCTGGAAAGCTGCACGCGCGACGTGTACGCGAACGATAAACGCTTCACCCTGGATGCCCTGCTGCGGCTGGCCGGTGGCATCGCGGCGGCGGCGCAGCATCTGCATGCGCGCGGCATCCTGCATGGCGACCTGTACGCCCACAACATCTTGCATACGGTTGCAGGCGACGCCTTGCTGGGCGACTTCGGCGCGGCGTCGCTGTTTGCGCAAGACGGCCCGCACGCCGCTGCATTGGCGCGGCTGGAAGTGCGCGCCTTCGGCCTGCTGCTGGAGGAATTGCTCGCGCGCTGCGACGGGCAAGCGGCATCCAGCCACACGCTGGCCAGTCTGGCGCAGTTGCAGGCTGACTGCACGCAAGCGGCCCCTGCGCAGCGCCCCTCGTTCGACGAGATTGTGCAGCGCATGCAGCCCGAGGTCTGACACCAGCGCCGGCCTGATGTGTGCCACTCCGTTCGTTGTCTAACCGAGGCTGGCGTCCTTGCAGCGTAAGGTCGTCCATTCAAGGTTGAGCGAACGGCGCGCAACGCACATCGGAGGTTTCATGAAGCAATACAAAGCGGCATTATTCGGCGGCCTGGCTGCCGGCGTCCTGACCACCCTGGTCATGCTGGCCGGACGCAAGAGCGGGGTTCTGACCAAAACGCTCGACCGCGACGCAGTCGACTGGATCGACGCCCACACCGGCTCCCGTGCACTGATCGGCGACAGCGGCACCAGTATCGTCGAGTTCGCCAATCACCTTGGCGCCTCGGCTGCGTTTGCCGTGGCGCTGCCCACCCTGCGCAAGCTGGCCCCGACCTTGTCGCCTGTCGCCCTTGGCACGCTGTACGGCACCGCGCTGTATGCGGTCAATATCGGCTGCATCGCACCGATGCTTGGCATCACGCAGGGTGAACGTGCAGCGGGGCCAAGAAAGGCCAGCGAGCGCTGGGCCATTCACGTCATCCAGGCCGTCGTGTCTGCCGTGCTTGCTGAGCGGCTTGCTACACCGACTGAACAATCGTTGAACAAAATGGCAGGGCCGCGGGTTCTTGCATATCAGCCATAAGCGTCATCTGAGAAGCAACGGCGAGGACTTGCAGCGCAAAGGCCGGTTCGTCCGGCTGTTCGTCGCGCTGCCTTGCCGACAATATTCCAATATTTCATTCCGGCGTAAACCAGACGAACAAACCGGGCGATTGACTTCGCCGAGCAGGTCGGCGCCAGTTGACGACACCCGGCCTGTACACATTGACCCGCCTAATATTGCCCAAGTGCACTTTTTTTATCGACACAATTTTGCCTTGAAGCTATAGTTTACGCATGCCCACAAAGAAAGTTTGTCAAAGTGTCAATCAATCAACTCGTCTACATAAGCCAGGCAGTACGCAAGATGTCTCCAGCCGATTTATCCGACATTCAGGACAAGGCCAAAACGAACAATGCTCCATTGGATGTAACTGGCAGTTTGTTTTACAACGGCGGCTGGTTTCTGCAAGTGCTGGAAGGTCCGGAATCGACCCTCGATCAGCTTTACCGCAAAATTGAACACGATCCGCGACACAAAAATTCGCGCATACTTTATAACGAACCAGCGAAGTTTCGTACGTTTCCGCGCTGGAGCATGAGCATGACCAACTTGAATGACCGGCAAGCCGACAAGTATGATGAGCTGGTCGAGGTTCTGGAAGCGGCACAATCGAACCGCAGGATCGGCGCCGTTTCTCCCGCGGTTGCCTTGCTCAAGCTGTTCGCAAGTTAGGCGTTTCCCGGCGCCGTGAAGGCAATCACCACCAGGGCGCCGACCTGGCGCACAGGCTTGAGCGGTGAAGCACACAGACGGCCGCGCCGCGAACCTCGATAGTCATTGGCTTGCCCCTGGGCCTGACCGAGAAACTGTCAACGATGCGCGCTACCCGAAACAACCGCCGACGCCGACCAGCCATGCTGTGCGTCGGCGCCCTGACCCTGCTGCTTGGCGCTTGTAGCGCACTGGTGCCGCCGGCGCCACCGTCAGCGCAGGTGCTGGTTCCCGCGCAATGGAGCGTCACGACCACCAGTGCGCCTGCCACCCCGCTGGCGCGCTGGTGGCAGCGCTTCGACGATCCCCTGCTGGTCACACTGGTCGATGAGGCATTGGCGCACAATCGCGCCATCGCCGGCGCCCGCGCCGCGCTGGCGCAGGCGCGCGCACAATCCGACGTGCAGGCCGCAGGACTGTGGCCGGTGCTGGGCGCGAACGTATCGGCGCAACGCGCGCGCGCACACCAGAACAGTGCGAACAGTTTTGTCGCCGGTTTCGACGCCAGCTGGGAGCTCGACGTGTTCGGCGGCCAGCGCGCCGCCGTGCGCGCGGCCGACGCGAGTGTCGTCGCTGCCGGCGCCAGCCTGGCCGACGTCCAGGTGTCGGTGGCGGCCGAGGTGGCGCTCGATTATCTGAGCCTGCGCTGCCTGCAGACGCGGCTGGCAATCGCGCGGGCCGGCTTGCTGAGCCAGCAAGACACGCTGCAACTGACCAGTTGGCGCGTCCAGGCGGGCCAGATCACGGTGCTCGAACTGGACCAGGCGCGCACCGCCGTCGAGCAAACGCGCGCGCAAATTCCGGCGTTTCAGAGCACGCTGGCCCAGACCGAATCGAGCCTGTCGGTGCTGACCGGACAGGCGCCGGGCGTGCTACGCGCGCGTCTGGCCGGCACCGGCGACACCTGCAACGCACCGACCATGACCGCGCTGGTCCCGGCCGTGCCGGCCATCACCTTGCGCCAGCGCCCCGATGTACGCGCCGCCGAAGCGCGCGTCGCCGCCGCTGCCGCGCTGGTGACCCAGGCCGACGCGGCGCGCCTGCCCGATTTCTCACTCGGTGGCGCGCTCGGCCTGAACGCACTGAGTGTGTCTGCACTACCGAACGCCGCCTCGGTGGCGGCCAGCCTGCTGGCCAACGTGAGCGCGCCCCTGTTCGACGGCGGCGCCCGGCGTGCCAACGTACGCGTGCAACAGGCCCTGCTCGACCAGGCCGGCGCCACCTACGCCGCCACCGTGCTGGCCGCACTCAAGGAGGTCGAAGATGCCCTCGTCGCGCTCGGCAGCGAAAGCGCGCGGCAGGCCAGCCTGCGCGTTGCCGCCAGCGCTGCGGCGAATGCGGCGCAACTGGCCAGCCAGCGCTATCGCAGCGGCCTGATCGACTTCCAGGTGGTGCTCGACACCCAGCGCGTCAGCCTGAGCGCCCAGGACGCTCTCGCGGTCAGCACCAGCGAACGCCATGCCGACCAGGTACGGCTCTACAAGGCACTGGGCGGCGGCTGGCCGGGCACCACGCCGCCACGCACCATCACAGGAACACCACGATGAACAAGCCCACCATTCCTCCCGCATCGACGGCAGCGCCAGCGCTGCCGGCCAGCACCGACGGCGTCGCCGCGCTGCTTGGCGACACGGCCGCGCCGCCATGGTGGCGGCGCTGGAGCACGTGGCTGGTCGTGGCGGGCGTCATCGCCATCGTGCTGGGCGCCCTCGCCTGGCAACGCCAGCGCGCCAGCGCCGCCGCCCCCACTTACACCACCGTCGCGGTCACGCGCGGCGACCTGACGCTGCTGGTGACGGCGAATGGCACCATCCAGCCGACCCGCTCGATCAACATCGGCAGCGAATTGTCCGGCACAGTCCTGAAGGTCAACGTCGACGTCAACGACCAGGTCCGCAAGGGGCAAGTGCTGGTGGTGCTCGACACCGCCAAGCTGCGCGACCAGATCCGCCGCTCCGAGGCCGGCCTGGCCTCGGCCACGGGCAAGGTGGCGCAAACGGTGGCCACGCTGGCCGAAGCGCGCGCCGCGCTGGCCCGGTTCGACCAGCTTGCCACCCTCTCCGCTGGCCAGATGCCGGCCAAAACCGAGCACGATGCTGCGCGCGCCACGCTGGCCCGCGCCATCGCCGACGCCGCCAGTGCGCGCGCCGGCGTGGCCGATGCCCGCGCCGCGCTCTCGACCGACCAGACCAGCTTGTCGAAGGCGTCGATCGTCGCGCCCACCGACGGCGTGGTGCTGACCCGCAGCGTCGACCCCGGCAACACGGTGGCGGCCTCGCTGCAGGCGGTCACGCTGCTGACCATTGCCGAGGACATCCGGCGCCTGCGCCTGTGGGTGTATGTCGATGAAGCCGATGTCGGCGCCGTCCAGAACGGGCAAAACGCCACGTTTACAGTGGCCGCCTACCTCGCGCGCAACTACCCGGCGCGCATCACCCGGGTCGGCCTGGGCTCCACCATCACCGACAACGTGGTCACCTATTTGACCTACCTCGACGTCGACAACGCCGACCTGAGCCTGCGTCCGGGCATGACCGCCACCGCCACCATCACGGCAACCGAGCGCCATGGCGTGTTGCTGGTGCCGAACGCGGCGCTGCGCTTCAGCCCCAGCGCCAGCGCGGCAGCGCCGGCCAAAAAAAGCATGGCGGCAGGCCTGATCCCGTCCATGCCAGGCAACCGCACCCGCCGCGCCGCCGCCAGCGGGGCCAGCACCGCAAATGCCAAGCAGGTCTGGGTGCTGGCGGCCGATGGCAAGGGCGCGCCGCGCGCCGTGGCGGTCACGCCGGGCATCAGCGACGGCCACCTGACGGAGATCACCGGCGGTGCCCTGCAGGCGGGCATGCTGGTCATCACCGACCAGAAATCGGCGGTGGCCAAATGAGCCGCGCCGTGGTTGCTGGCGCGGCACCCTTGATCAGCCTGCGCCAGGTGTGCAAGCGCTACGGCAGCGGCGCCACCGAACTGATGGCGCTGCGCGAGATCGACCTCGACATTCACGCAGGCGAGTTTGTCGCCATCATGGGCCCGAGCGGCTCGGGCAAGTCGACCGCAATGAACATCCTCGGTTGTCTCGACACGCCCAGCAGCGGCGCCTATCTGTTCAAGGGCGTACACGTCGAGCCGCTCTCGCGCGACCAGCGCGCGCGCCTGCGCCGGCGCTATCTCGGCTTCGTGTTTCAGGGCTTTAATCTGCTGGCACGCACTTCGGCCCAGGAGAACGTTGAGCTACCGCTGCTGTACCGCGGCGACAGCGCCGGCGCGCGCCGCGCTGCCGCCACGCGCGCGCTGGCTGCGGTCGGACTGGCCGGCTGGGAACAGCACACGCCGGCCGAACTGTCCGGCGGCCAGCAGCAGCGCGTGGCCATTGCGCGCGCCATCGTGACGTCACCGGCCGTGCTGCTGGCCGACGAGCCCACCGGCAACCTTGACACGCAGCGCAGCCACGAAATCATGGGCTTGTTGCTGGGCCTGAACCGCGACCAGGGCATCACGGTGCTGATGGTCACCCATGAACCGGACATGGCCGCCTACGCCCACCGGATGGTGCAATTCATCGACGGGCGCATCGCCCGCGACTTTGCCAACCCGCATCCGGTGACAGCGGCGCCGGTGGGCGCCACGGCCGGCGAGGACGTCTGATGCTGCTCAGTGTAATCATGCTGGCTTTGCGCTCGGTACGGCGCAACCTGCTGCGATCTTTTCTCACCATGCTGGGTATCGTGATCGGGGTGAGTGCCGTGATCACCATGGTCACGCTGGGCAATGGCGCCACGCGCGCGATCGCCACCCAGATCACCAGCCTGGGCACCAACCTGCTGATCATCAATCCGGGCCAGCGCCAGCCCGGTGGCGGTGGCGGCGGCGGGCGTGGGGTGCCGCAATTTACCGAAGCCGACGGCGAGGCCATTGCCGCCCAGATCGGCGGCGTGGCAGCGGTGGCGCCGCAGGGCCGCGCCAGCGTCACGGTGGTGGCTAACGGGCGCAACTGGGTCACCACCGTCACCGGCAGCAGCAATGCCTGGTTCGACACGGGCAACTGGAAACTGGCCGCCGGGCGCCGCTTCGACGACGACGAACTGCGCGCCGGCGCCGCCGTCTGTCTGCTCGGCGAGACGGTGCGCGCCGAGCTGTTTGGCGGCACCGTTGGCCTGACCGGCATGGGCCGGCAGGTGCGCGTCAAACAGTTCTCGTGCGAGGTGATCGGCATCCTGGCGGCCAAGGGACAAGGCGGCATGGGCGACCAGGACGACCTGGTGCTGGTGCCGCTGCACACGCTGCAGCGGCGCGTGACGGGCGGAACCAAGGTGAGCATGCTGGCGGTCTCGATGGAGGACGGCAGCGACAGCACGCGTCTGAAAGCCAGTTTGCGCCAGTTGCTGCGCGAGCGCCGCAAACTCGGCGCGGACGATGGCGCCGACGACAACTTCAACATTTTCGATACCCAGCAGCTGGCCGAAACCCTGTCGAGCACGATGGGCGTGCTGACCGCCCTGCTGGGCGCGGTTGCCGCGGTGAGCCTGCTGGTCGGCGGCATCGGCATCATGAACATCATGCTGGTGAGCGTCACCGAGCGAACCCGCGAAATCGGCTTGCGCCTGGCCGTGGGGGCGCTCGAGAACGAGGTGCTGCTGCAGTTCCTGATCGAGGCGATGGTGTTGTGCGCGCTCGGCGGCGTGGTCGGCGTGATGCTCGCGACGGGGGCCTCGTTCGGGCTGGCGCAGCTGATGGGCGTGCCTTACAGTTTTGATGTTGGCATCAACGTGCTGGCCTTATTGTTTTCGCTGTCGATTGGAGTGCTGTTCGGGTATTTTCCGGCGCGGCGGGCGGCGCGCATGGATCCGATTGAGGCGTTAAGGCACGAGTAACCGTTCACGTGATGGCAATGAGGTCCATTTTGAGCCCGGGAATGCCGTCCAGTGCAAGCACGACCAGTGCGCCGGCCTTGAGCGCTTTGTCGTACAGCGCACTTTTTGTCGACACCGAAAAATAATAGGTATTCGGGCGCACCGGGACTGCACTCGGCACTTGCGGCATGTGAACAACCGGAATGCCCGGCAGCGCCGACCCGACGATATGCTCGATATCGTCGGGCGCGCCCAGCTTGAGCCGGTTCGGCACCGACGCCACCAGTTGCAGTCCCGGCATATCGGCGTTCACCGCCAGACACAGCTGCGTTTCCGGTGTGATTCTGGCCGGATCGAGGACGGCACGGCGAAGGGAAGTGCGGTTCCTGTCCGCCACCAGCGGTATCGAGAAATAGCGCGCTGAAATCACTGTGTCGACCAGGTCGCGCAGCACTGTGTCCATGTTGGCGAACACCTCCCCTAACGCTTCGTGCTGGTAGACCGGCAGATCGGCCGTTTTGTAGCGGTCGGAGAAGGTCATCAAGCCGCCGGCCACGTTGAGCAGTCTCTGATACAGCGTTTCGGGATGATGGCCGGGCGATCTGGCACAGTGCATCAGCTGGGCGTTCGCCGTACTGACGATATTGAGCATCCACCAGGACGACATATCGCCGGCCGACACCTCGTAGGTGTCGGCACTGACTTTCCGATGCATGCGCTGCAGTGCTTCAATCTTGGCCGACATCGCACTGATCAGGCCATCGAGCATCCGGCCCAGTGCAGGCGTGGCGCCAATCCCGACGCACGGCGCAATAAACGTCGCGTCCATTTCAAAGCCGCCCTGCTCTGTACGGCTGATCCGAATCAACGGCACACTCGCATGGGCGTCGCGCGTGACCAGATGCGAGATCAGGCGGGGCTGCTTTTTGAGATACGGCACGTCGATTGCCAGCGCTTCAGTGAACAGGTCCAGCGCTTCGGCTGCGCAGCGGACATAGCGGCTATCGCCTTCGGCATTGCCGCCCTGCGGTTTTAGCACCGGCAACGCAAGGTAAAACGTGAAGGTCTGAATATCGGCCGGCAGGCGCGACAGGTCGACCGGTTCGGGCAACAGGTCGGCGCCGGGGGCGTCGTAGACATCGCCGTCAGGGAACAGCACCGACAAGGTGTCGGCGTGCAGCCGATTGTGCCCCAGTGCATCCAGATTCCATTGCATCGACAGCACGCCCCAGAGGTGGGGATTGATCGTCGCAACGATCCGCCGCAGCCGGTTTTCGTGATAAATGTCCTGCAGCTGAAAGTGCTGCGGGCCGAGCGTCAAGCCCTCCGACCACAATATCTTCGATCCGATGCTCATGTTTCCTCCGCGAATGTGCCGATCAACTGATTCCTGGAAGCATGTCTTTTACCGGGCCGATGCCAGTTGACATAAAGCAAAACGCGGCGCGTTCGCACACCACATCACTACATTGCCCAATCACAATGTTTCGATTGCTCAAGGTCGGATAATCCACCCACCGCCGTCGACGGCACCATCGAGGACATCGTATGCAAGGCTTTTCGCCCGGCCTGTTTGATCGACTTGCCGACGATGACGCGCAAACCCATGTGTTACGCCGGCCGACCCACGCAGCAGAAGCCGAGGCATGCCGGCAAAGCATCACGCGTGACCTGATGGCGCTGCTCAACACGCGTTCGAGTGTGGCGGCACTCACGCTGCCACCAGGTGAGGCGCTCGCCGCTTCCGTCCTCAACTATGGCTTGATCGATTTTGCGGGCATGTGCATGACGAGCGACACCGACCAGCAAAAAATCTGCCACGCCGTATGCCAGGCCATTCAACACCACGAACCGCGCCTGCACAAGGTCCAGGTCACCCTCAGCCCGAAAAAGGGCGCGATCAACCGGGTGGAATTCATGATCACCGCCGAGCTCAAGAACGGCGTGGCCGCGCAGGCGATGTCCTTCAACGCGGTGTTCCGCCCATCGCTGCAGCAATATTCGATTGACGACGCGACGTGAGATCCCACCATGGATGAACTGTTTGCCAAATACGAACACGAACTCGTCATCCTCAGGTCGCTCTGCCGCGAGTATGCGCAGCGCTATCCCAAGGTGGCAGCCAAACTGCAAATAGGGGGCGACACCTGCGACGACCCGCACGTCGAACGCCTGATCCAGGCCGTCGCCCTGCTCTGCGCGCGCGTGACGAAACGGCTCGACGACTCCTATCCAGAATTTACCGAAGCGCTGCTGAATCTGCTTTTCCCGCACTACCTGCGGCCTTTTCCGTCGTGCGCCATCGTGCGCTTCTGCGATGGGTCCGGCAGTTTCACGGCGGTCGCACGCGGTACCCAACTGCAGAGCGCACCCATGGGGGGCGTGCCATGTACCTTCACCACGGCCTACGCGCTCACGCCCGCGACGGTGGTACTGGACAGTGCCAGCTACGCCCCGCTCATCGATGCGCCTGCCGCGACGCGCCTGCCGCCGGATGCGACCTCGTGCCTGACGCTGGTCTTCGCCGCGTCGACGCCTGGCGCGCCGCTCTGCACTGCGTCAGCATCAAGCATGCGCTTCTACATCGACGCCGATCCTTCGTTTTGCGCATTGCTGCGCGACACCCTGTTCATGCGGTCTGCCGGCGCCTATGTAGAACTCGGCGAAGATGGCGCATGGCAGCGCTTACCCACGCTGCCAGTCCGACCAGTTGGCTGTGCCGACGACGAGGCCTTGCTGCCCATGGATGCGCGCTCGCACCCGGCCAGCCGGCTGCTTGCTGAATACTTTGCCTTCCCCGAAAAATTCAATTTCTTCGAGGTTGACCTGGCGGCGCTGCTGGCACAGGCGCCGGCCGGGACGTCGCGCCTGACGCTGCACCTGGCCATTACCGGCATCCGCGCCGATGCCGACCAGGCCCGCATGCTGTCAAACCTGTCCAGCACCCATCTGCTGCAAGGCTGCACGCCAGTAGTAAATCTGTTCCGTCAGGCCGGGGTACCGATCACCTTCGACCAGTTGGCGGCCGACTACACCGTGCTGGCACACAGCAATTACCCCGCCGCGTTCGAGGTGTACAGCGTCGATCAGGTGCACATGGTGCAGCAGTTCGGCAAGCACACCACCGTCACCGCCTTCCGGCCGTTCTATTCGCTGCGCCATGGCGAGGAAGACGGTGCCGGCCAGGGCCGTTACTGGCTGATGCGCCATGACGAAACGCTGGCCATCTGCAGTCCCGGCCATGAAAAATCGATCTCGCTGGTCGATGCCAGTGCCAACCCTCTGGCAATCGATCGTGGCACCCTGTCGATCGAACTGCACTGCACGAATCGCGACCTGCCCTGCGCCATCAGGGTCGGTGCGGCGAAGGGCGACCTGTTCCTGCCGGGCAGCGCCGCGGGTGGCACGATCCGCATGTTGCGCCGCCCGACCCGTCCGGCTCGCCTGCTCAACGGTCCCGATACTCACTGGCGTCTGATTTCCCATCTGGCCCTGAATCACCAGTCACTGATGCATGACGGCGCCCACGGTCTGCGCGAAATGCTGACGCTGTACGATTTGGCCCAGTCACCGACCTCGCGCAGGCAGATCGGCGGCATCATCGCCGTCGAACAACAAGAGACGACGGCATGGATGCGCCACAAGCGCGGCACCTCGCTCGTCCACGGCATGGAAATTCGCCTGACACTCGACGAAGCGGCTTACACCGGTGCGGGCCTGCACCTGTTCACGCAAGTGCTCGACGAATTTCTTGGGCGCTATGTGCACTTCAACAGCTTTGTCGAACTGGTCGTTCTGGCGCATGACAGCGGAAAGGAACTGTTTCGATGCAAACCACGCAGCGGCAGCACCCACCTGGTGTAATCGCGCGCCTGCAGGACGCGCCCTGGCAGTTCGAATTCGTGCAACTCATCACGCTGCTGTTGCGCCAATTGCGCAGCCAAGGCGTCACCTCTGAGCGGGCATTTCGCGATGTGCTGCGCTTTCATAACAGCCTGTCGCTGAGCTTTCCGGCCAGCGAGGTGTGCGCAGTCTCGATCGAAACCGAGGACAACGGCGCGATCAAAAAGATGCACGTGACGCCGGCCTTCATCGGCCTGCTGGGCGCCAGCGGTACCCTTCCCGCGCACGACACGGAACGGATCGCCTTGCGCTACGCCGTCGACCGGGACACCAGCGAGCACGCCCTGGTCGACGTGTTTTCAAACCGGGTGATTGGCCTGTTCTTCGACGCGTGGCGCAAATACCGGGTCGAGCAGACCATTACCGTGCAGGGACAGGATCGTCTTTTGCCACTGCTCACTGCACTGGCCGGCAAAGCTGGCTCGCATTCAAACAGCAGCGATACGATACGCGCCTACTACGCTGCCTTGCTCAGGACCCGTCCCGTGGCCGCCGGCACGATGGCACAAATCCTGTCGCACCACTTTGGCGTGCCGATCGCCGTGGAGCAGCTGGTCGGCGCGTGGGATCCGATCCCGCCCAACCGGCGCAGCACGCTGGGCAGTGGCGCGCCGGTACTTGGCTACGGCGCGACACTTGGCGTACGGCTATGGCGCCACGACCTGCGCGCGCGCCTGCGCATCGGGCCGCTCGACGAAGACCAGCTGACAGCGTTCCTGCCCGGCGGCCATGCACTCGCGGCACTGGCGGAGATGATGCGTCTGTTCGCCGTGCCGATGGTGCGCTTCGAAGTGCTGCGGCTGCTGAAGCCGGCCTGCGTCAAGCGCTTGCGCCTGCGTACAGCGGACCGCAAACAGTTGGGATGGAATACCTTCCTGATAAGCACAGACGGCGTCACAAAGCGCCCGGAAATCGGCTCCATGCTCGACCTGAAGGCGAAGGCCGGCGCCTGAGTAGCGTGCGCCTTACGCTGCCACGCGCCGATCCGCGCGCGCCCGATACGAGCGCGGCGCCGGCGTCTCGCCCGCAAGCCGGTCCGCGTGGATCAGCACTGGCGCAACAAAGATCAGCTTGCGGTCGAGATTGCGCGGCCCGCAAGGCTGCATGCGGAAATGGCCGCGCCGCCAGTGTGGTGCCACACCGCCCCCCGTGCCATGGCTGCCGGCGCCCGTCGGCAAACGCTCCGGACCGACGACGATGCCGTTGTACAGCGCCCCCGTGCGCTGGGCGAGCTTGGCACGCTTGCGCTCGCCGAGTCCGGCCAAGCGACGCACGGCGATGTCGTGGTCCCGGTGTTCGACGACGCGCGCCTGTTTCAATCCCATGTAAAGGAACAGCTTGACGACGTAACTGACCGCCGCGTAAATCGGGTGCGGGTACCCTTCGGCGGAATGATTCGCCTCGGGCCCAAGGGCCCGGTCCAGCCATGCAGCGACCGTCGTGTCATCGCGATCAGTGATGCCAAGCACCAGTACATGGCCGTTGACGCAATCATGCCGTTTGCAGATGAAAAGAAGCTCCAGCATGTACCCGTCGCCGGCGGCGGATGGCGTCGCGAAGCAAAACACCCCGTCGAAAACAACATCACGATCGCTTGAACCCGGCACCTTCAAGCTTCCGCTTGCAGCGGGGCCGAAGCGCAGGTACTGGCTCGCGTAAGGTAGCCCGACCATGCTCATCGGCACACTCAGGTCGACGTCGGAATGCGACAGCAAGGTTTCCAGCGCAGGGGTGGCGTCGATCACAACCCCCTTGTTCAGGTGATATTTGAGATTGGCACTGACCGCAGCGGCAAGGATGTTGCGGTTTGCCGTCACGGGCGCTGTGACTGATGTCGGCCAGCCAGCCAGAGGCCACTCCTGTTCCAGTTGCCAGAGCAATTCGCGCATGATATCCCCGCACGTGGCATGCGGCTGCACCCAGCGTGTCCAGATAGCCGAGCCACCCACAGCGCCCTGCCAGGCATCAATAGCGCCCTGGCGACGGAACTGGACCGGAAACGGTTTGCCATGCAACAACCCGACAATGCTGCATTGCATTGCACGGCCAACGTCGATCATCTCGTTATCGCTTCGCATGGCTTCTGTCCTGTACTTGTCGACCGAATGGCCTTCTGTCGAAAACTGTAGACACTGCGCAAGGGCTGAAGTTGATTCTCGTCAAGCCCGTACCGGCTGTTGTTATTTCCACCAACGAATTCCAACTTGATAGGGATCAAACAAGCGGCCGGCACAGCGCGCTAA
>NZ_JAQQPS010000034.1:0-48244 GCF_036688685.1 Massilia sp. S19_KUP03_FR1
TCCCCATCGTCTAGAGGCCTAGGACATCACCCTTTCACGGTGAGTACAGGGGTTCGAATCCCCTTGGGGACGCCAAGTCAGCGTCAAGTAGTATGTAGTATGGACAGTTCATGTCCCCATCGTCTAGAGGCCTAGGACATCACCCTTTCACGGTGAGTACAGGGGTTCGAATCCCCTTGGGGACGCCAGTTAAAAGCCGGAGCAGACCAACGCGCATGCGTATAGGTGCTCCGGTTTTTTTACGCGTGTACTCTTTCGATCATCCATGGCCGATTCTCATTCCCTCTCCCTCGTTATCTTTTGCCGCGTGGTCGATAATTACGGCGACATCGGCATTTGCTGGCGTCTCGCGCGCCAACTGCAAGCCGAGCATGACGTCGCCGTCACCCTGTGGGTCGACGATTTAATCAGTTTCAAGCGCATTTGCCCGGCGATCGATGTCGATGCCGCACAGCAGGCGGTGGCAGCCGTGTGCGTGCAGCACTGGCGCGACCAGGAAGGCGTGTTCGCGCCGCACGATATCGCCGACATCGTCATCGAATTTTTCGCCTGCGACATCCCGCCGCGATATATTCAGGCCATGGCGCAACGTACGCCACGCCCGGTCTGGCTGAACCTGGAAGGCTTGACGGCGGAAGAATGGGTCGAAGGCTGCCACACGCTGCCGTCGATGCATCCACAACTGCCGCTGACCAAGCATTTTTTCTTTCCCGGTTTTACCGCGAAAACCGGCGGCTTGCTGCGCGAAGGGTCGCTCGATGATGCGCGCCGGGCGTTTCAGGCCGATCCGGCGGCGCAGGCAGACTTTCTGGCGAACTTTGGCGTGACCGCCACTGACATGCAAGCGACCAGGGTCTCGCTGTTTTGCTATCCGCAGGCGCCGGTCGCCGACCTGTTCGCGGCCTGGCGCGACGGCACCGATCCGGTGTTGTGCCTGGTCCCGGAAGGCGTGGCGGTGGATGCGGTCAGCGCATTTGTCGGCACGAACGGCGCGTTGACGGTGCGCGTACTGCCCTTCGTGGCGCAGCCCGATTACGACAAATTGTTGTGGGCCTGCGACCTGAATTTCGTGCGCGGGGAGGATTCGTTCGTGCGCGCGCAGTGGGCCGGCAAGCCGTTCATCTGGCACATCTATCACCAGGATGAAAACCTGCACCATGTAAAACTGGGCGCATTCCTGCAGCGCTACGCCAGCCCCGCAGTGAGCGCCTTCGCAATGGCGTGGAACGGCGTCGACACGGGTGCTGCACCCGACTGGTCCGCCCTGTGGCAAGCGCTGTACAAGGACGCCGATGGGATCGCTGCGCGGGCGCACGCATGGCAGCGCGAAATGCATTCACATGGCGACCTGGCCAGCAATCTGCTCGGTTTCGCCTGTTCGCTTCGTGCACGACCTATGATATGATGCGCGGTTACCGCAACCTTACTTTTTACGATCACTTATGAAACCCGCAAAAGAAATTCGTGTTGGCAATATCATCATGGTGGATAGCAAGCCGTTCATCGTTCTGCGTTCCGATGTGAACGGTTCGAGCCGCACGGGCTTCACCTACAAATGGAAGATGAAAAATCTTCTGACGAACAGCCCGATGGAAAACGTGTTCCGCGGCGACGACAAGTTCGACGTGGTCGTATTGGAAAAGAAGCCAGTAACCTATTCGTATTTCGCTGATCCGCTGTTCGTGTTCATGGATGGTGAATACAACCAGTACGAAATCGAAGAAGAAAACCTGGGCGATGCCTTGCATTACCTGAAAGACGGCATGGAATGCGAAGCCGTGTTCTACGACGGCAAAGCCATTTCGGTCGAATTGCCAACCACGATCGCACGCCAGGTCGTGTACTCGGAGCCGGCAGTCAAGGGCAATACTTCGGGCAACGTCCTGAAAGAAGCCAAAATCGAAAACGCCGTGGAAGTCCATCGCCACAGCGTGCAAGTGCCATTGTTCGTGGCCCAGGACGACGTTATCGAAATCGATACCCGTACCAATGAATACAAGCGCGTCGTCCGTAACTAAGACGATCCCGCTGTTTTCAAAAAAACGCTGCCCGAGGGTGGCGTTTTTTTTGGCCTGCCTGTTATCCTGATTCTTTCAATAATGAATCATAAAAGGACAGTGCATGAAGCGCAGGCAGTTTGTTCAAATGAGTGTGGCCGCTGGCGTTGCTGCCGGCTTGATCAACGAAGCTGGTGCAGCCGCGCCGAATAATATTCTCGACGCCGGTGTGCGGGCCCAGGCCGCGCGCATGCAGGCCGGCACCTTGAGCGCCCAATCGCTGGCCCGGCAATACCTGGCGCGCATCGCCAAACTCGACAAGGCCGGACCGCACATCAATGCCATCATCGAACTCAATCCGGACGCGCTCGCCATTGCCGCGGCCATGGACCTGGAGCGCAAGGCCGGGAAAGTGCGCGGGCCGCTGCATGGCATCCCGGTGCTACTGAAAGACAATATCGCCACGGCCGACAAAATGGCCACCAGTGCCGGCTCGCTGGCGCTGGCAGGCGTGCGCGCGCGCCAGGATGCGCATATCGTCAAGCAGTTGCGCGCGGCCGGCGCCGTCATCCTCGGCAAAACCAACCTTAGCGAGTGGGCGAATATGCGTTCGACCCATTCGACCAGCGGCTGGAGCGGGCGCGGCGGGCTGACCCGCAATCCGCACGCGCTCGACCGCAACACCAGCGGTTCGAGTTCCGGGTCGGGCGCAGCCATGGCAGCGGGTTTTGCGACGCTGGCGGTGGGCACCGAAACGGATGGTTCGATCGTCTCGCCGGCCTCGACCTGCGGCATCGTCGGCTTCAAGCCGACCCTGGGTTTGCTCAGCCGCAGCGGCATCATTCCGATCGCCGCATCGCAGGACACGGCCGGTCCGATGACGCGTTCGGTCGAAGACGCGGCATTGATGCTGGCGGCAATGGCCGGCGTCGACCAGGACGACGCTGCGACGGCCGCCAGCGCCGGCAAGCCGGTCGACTTCGTCAAGGCATTGCAATCGGATGCCTTGCGCGGCAAGCGCCTGGGCGTGGCGCGCAATTTCTTCGGGTCCAACGACGCGGTCGACGCGATCGCCGAACAGGCGCTGGCTGTGTTGCGCGCGCAGGGCGCAATTCTGGTTGACGTGACGGTGCCGAATACCGACAAATATGGCGACACCGAAACCGAGGTGCTGCTGTATGAATTCAAACCCGGCCTGGAAGATTATTTAAAAACGTATGCACCCGATGCGCCAGTCCGGAATATGGACGAGCTGATTGTCTTTAACAGCAAACAGGCGGCGCGCGAACTGCCGTATTTCGGCCAGGAGCATCTGCTTGCCTCGGCCAAAAAGGGTGGACTCGATACGCCGGCCTATGTCAAAGCGCAGGCCGATAACCGCCGTTACGCACGTGAAGAGGGGATCGATCAGGTTTTAAAAGAACATCGACTCGATGCGCTGGTGGCGCCGACCGGTGGCCCGGCCTGGCTGACGGATTACATCAATGGCGACCATTACGGCGGCAGCTTTTCGTCGCCGGCGGCGGTGGCGGGCTACCCGCACGTGACGGTGCCGGCCGGCTTCGTGAATGGCCTGCCGGTCGGAATCTCATTCGTGGGAACGGCCTGGCGCGATGCGCAGATGCTGGGCCTGGCCTACGCCTATGAACAGGCCAGCCACGCGCTGCGGGCGCCAGCCTTCGTCGCGACCGTCAATCGGCGCGCTTAGAACCTATCCCGTCAGTTCGGAGTCGCTGCGGCCGCGCCTGACAAGCGGGTGCAGGCCGTCATATATGACTTGCCTCGTCGTAGCATGGTTCGCCATGCGTCCTCCTCGCGCCTTGCCCCCACTTGCCATGCATCGACCGCCGCTTCCTCCTATCTACCGGGATAGGTTCTTAGCCTGGCTGGCCCGGGCCTTGTCGAAGACCGGGCGCCACATCGGGTGCCCCTCCTCGCCGGGCGCCAGTGCGAAGCCGGCGTCGATACGCAGCGCCTTGTCGAACGCCTGGCGGCATGGGGCAGGGCGTTGCGTCACGCAATAACTGAATGCCGTGTATTTCAGTGCGCTGGTGCGGGTGGCGACATTCGCACCCTCGATCTCGGGCGCATTCAATTTTGCGATGGCGCCATTGAAGTCGCCGTTGTTGTAGAGGCGTATTCCTTCGCGCAGTGCCGCAGCGGCATCAAGACTGTTGTCGGGTACCGGCGCGGGTTGGCTGTCGCGCACCGGCGCCGGCCTGTTCTCGCGCGCCAGCACGGCCTCGGCGCGTGGGTGGTCGTCATTCGCGGCAGGGTGGAAGCCGCCCGTCACGCTCTGGTCCAGCGTGCGCATGTCGGCGCAGCCGCCGAGCAATAACGCCGCCATGATGAGAAGGGGAGCGCGCATGAAGGTCCTTAGTTTGCGGCTTCAGCCGGCGCGGCCAGGAAATCGTGTTCGATTTGCCCGGACGCGCCGCGTGTACTGTTGATCTGAATGGTACGGTCCGGGTAGCCGGGGTTTTCCAGCATGACGGTGTGACGGCCGGTTGGCAGCACCAGGCGTTTCATGGGTGGACTGACGCCGTGCCGCTTGCCGTCGACATAAACCGTGCCCCACGGCTTGACCATCAGGCGGTAGGTGGCGGTGGCGGTCGCCGCGGCGGGTTCGCTGTCCGCCGTTTCGGTGGCGTAGGTGGCGGCCACCTCGGGCGCAGGTGCGGGCGTCGGTTCGACTGGGGCGACTTCCGGTGCCGGTTCGACAGCCGGCGCGACCGGCACTGGTGCGGGGGCGACCGTCTGCACCTTGGGTGGCTGGACCGGCGCGCCGACCAGTTCTTCGGCGCCATGCTGGCGCACGATGTACAGTGCGCCAGCCAGCAGGGCAGCGGCGACGCCGATCCACAGCCATTTTCTGCGCGACGCGGGCGGGCCGAGGTCGACGCTCTTGTGAACCAGCGCTGCGCTTTGCGGCGCCGGCGTCGGTGCGGCTGCCTCAGGCGCGGCGGCCGACGGTTTCAGCAAACCCACCGACACCATGCCTAATAAATCGCGCAGTTCGGCCACGGTTTGCGGACGCTGGGTTTTATTCGGCATCATGCAGCGGTCGACGGCGCCGAGCAAGGAGTCGCTGTAGCCCACCAGGCCGCGTCCGGTCAACGGGCCGCTCGAGGGCATTTCGTGCGTGATGGCGTAGTGGATGGTGGCGGCCAGCGCGCGCAGGTCGGCCGCCACTTCCGGCTGAAAATCGGTGTTCGCGTCGGGATCCGGCAACAGGATGGCGTCGCCGCTCGCCTTGATGACGATGGTGTCCGGCATGATCAGCCGGTGCGGATTGCCATTGGCATATTGCGCCTCGAGCGACTGCAGCACCTGGCGCAGGATCTTGCGGCACCAGACTTCGTTGACCAGCGCCGGGCTTTGTTCGGCGATGTCGCGCACCGTGCGGCCGTCGGGATGGCGTTCTTGTGGAAAGTTCGGAGTGGTGGTCATCATGCTGCCTGTTTTAATCAACAGTAATGATGACAGATTTGCAGCTATCACGCGACGCTTAGCGTGTCGTGTCGCGTGGCCCGGGGCGATCAGGCGCCAATAAAGCGCATCTTGAAGTTGCGTCCCTTGATGGCGCCAAAGTCGGCGCCCAGCGGATTGCCTGCCGCCAATCGTTTATAGGCTTGCTCAGCAATGTGGCGATCCAGCGCCACATAGGTCATGAACTCGAACACATTGATTTTGCCGACTTGTTCCTTGGTGAGGCCGGCGTCGCCCGTCAGTGCACCCAGGACATCGCCCGGACGCAGCTTGTCTTTCTTTCCACCCATGATGACGAGGGTCACCATCGGTGCCGGTTCGGCTTCGAGCGTGTCCGTTTCCAGTTCGTCCAGCGTATGCCAGCTGACCGGCACGCCCTGGTATTCTTCGATCAGGCGAACCCATTTTTTTTCGTTTGGGGCGCACAGCGACAGTGCCAGGCCATTTTCGCCGGCGCGGCCGGTGCGGCCGATGCGGTGTACGTGCACTTCGGTGTCTTTCGACACATCGACGTTGATCACCGCTTCCAGGTTGGCGATGTCGAGGCCGCGCGCGGCGACGTCGGTGGCGACCAGCACCGAGCAGCTGCGGTTGGCAAACAACACCAGGATTTCATCGCGCTCGCGCTGTTCCAGTTCGCCATACAGGGCCAGCGCCGAAAAGCCCTGGGCGCGCAGGCTGTCGGCCAGTTCACGGCAGTGCACTTTGGTGTTGCAGAAGGCCAGCGCCGACACCGGGCGGAAGTGCCCCAGCAGTTTGCCGACCACGTCGTCGCGCTCGTCGAAACCGACTTCATAAAAGCGCTGTTCGATCTGGCCCGTGGTGTGGGTCGCTTCGACGCTCACTTCGACTGCGTCGTTCAGAAACAGTGCAGTGGCGGTGCGGATATCGTCCGGGTAGGTGGCCGAAAACAGCAGCGTCTGGCGGCGTTTCGGGCAGGCGCTGACGATGCCGGCGATTTCGTCATAAAACCCCATGTCGGTCATGCGGTCGGCTTCGTCCAGCACCAGCGTCTGCACTTTCGACAGATCGATGGTAGCGCGGCCCAGGTGATCGCGGATGCGGCCCGGCGTACCAACGACGATGTGCGCGCCATGTTCCAGCGACGCGATCTGCGGACGCATGGCGGTGCCGCCGGTCAGCGTCAGAATTTTGACGTTGCCAACGCCGCGCGCCAGGCGCCGCAATTCATTCGCAACCTGGTCGGCCAGTTCGCGGGTCGGGCACAGCACCAGTCCCTGCACGGCGAACCAGGTCGGGTTGAGCTTGCTGAGCAGGCCGATGCCGAAGGCGGCGGTCTTGCCGCTGCCGGTCTTGGCCTGGGCGATCAGGTCGCGCCCCTGCAGCACGGGCGGCAGGCTGGCGGCCTGGATCGCCGTCATCTGCTTGTAGCCGAGGGCGTCGAGGTTGGCAAGGAAGGGCGCGGACAGTGCGAGCGTGGCGAAGGAGTCGTTTGCGATGGTCATGGTGGTGCGGTTTCCGGCAGGGTGTCAGGCGGGCGCCCAGACCGGCAAGCCGGTCAGGTCGAGTGTATCGTCGCGGCGCCAGACCGGCAATCCGGAAGCGTCGGTTTCGTCGAGCAGCTGCAATTGTTCTTGTTTGAGTGGGGTACGGCGCGTGCGCGTGACCCGCGGCCTTGGCTCGCCGTCGTGAAGACGTGACCCCGTTTCGGGCGCGCTGGCAGCCTCGAAACCCGGCAGGTCGAATGTCGCTATATCTTTTTTGTCGCGCATGAAAAAAAACTCCGCCCAGAAAACAAAAGCCCGGCTGCAAGAGTCGGGCTTCTGTGTTCAGGCTTTGAATCAGTCACCTTGATCAACTGCATCAGGGCGCTATTGAATGGTTGCGGGGACAGGATTTGAACCTGTGACCTTCGGGTTATGAGCCCGACGAGCTGCCAGACTGCTCCACCCCGCAGGAGCAATTGTACTCGTGCTGAACCTTGATTACAAGGTCAGTTTGCTTGAAGTCGCCACAAGGACGTCATTTCGGCCGCCCGGGCCCCGTGCAGCGGGTCGGTGGCGTCGCTGGCGCGCGGGTGCACGGGGCGCGTGTCGATGCGGTCGATGACGGATAGACCCGCTGCCGCTATCCATTGCAGCAACTGCTCGCGGGTGCGCAAGCCCAGGTGCTCGGCGAAGTCGGACAGGATCAACCAGCCTTCACCACCGGGCAGCAGGTGCGTCGCCAGGCCGGCCAGGAAGGCTTTCAGCATGCGGCTGTCCGGATCGTAGACGGCCGCTTCAATAGCCGAGCTTGGCTTGCCGGGCAACCAGGGCGGATTGCAGACCACCAGTGCGGCGCGGCCTTGCGGAAACAGGTCGGCCTGGATGATGTCGACGTGGCGGGCCAGGTCGAGCCGTTCCATGTTCTCGCGGGCGCAGCCGAGCGCGCGCGGGTCCATGTCGGTGGCGATGACTTTATTGACGCCACGTTTGGCCAGCACCGCGGCCAGCACGCCGGTGCCGGTGCCGATATCGAACGATTCGTTTTCAGCGCCGGCCGGCAACGGCGCATCCATTACCATTTGCACGTATTCGCCGCGGATCGGCGAGAACACGCCGTACCACGGGTGTATCTTCGCGTCGAGCGCGGCGATCGGCACACCGTTTCTGCGCCACTCGTGGGCGCCAATGACGCCCAGCAGTTCGCGCAGCGACGCCACGAATGGCGCCTCGAAACGGCCCCAGGCTTCATTGCAGGCCAGCTGGACATCGGGTGCGCGGCGCAGCGCAATGGCGTAGTCGGCATCGAAGGCAATGAGCAGCATGCCCAGCGTGCGGGCGCGCTGCGACTGGGCCAGGCGGTGCAGGTGGAACGATTCGAGCGGAGTGGGCGGCGCCTTGGCCGCTTTGACTGCCTTGGCGCGGCTGGTGCGGGCCGGCTTGTGGTCGATGCGGCGGGCCATTGCCTGCAGCAGCTGGCGGGCATTCTGGAAGTCGCCGCGCCAGAGCAGGGCGGTGCCGGCCAGGGCGTGGTGGTAGGCGACGTCGGCGGGCATCTGGTCGTCGGCGATGACGACTTTTTTGGGCACGTTCAAGCCGCTGCCGGAGCGCCAGGTGGCGCTTGCAGGTGCGCCATTGGTCTCGAGCCAGCTGATGGTGGCAGTCGTCATATTAATGATGGTGCGACCAGGTGCCGGTCGGCGACGCCAGGTAGGACGCAACCGTGGCCGCGTCGCCCGTGGCGTGGCGGCGCACTTCGCCGCAGTCGCAGATGCCCTGGTAAGGCTGGATGTGCGAGCAGGCCGATACCTTTTGCAGGTACACCTTCACGGGCTTGGTGCAGGCGGTGCATTTGAACGTCAAAATACGGGCTGGTTTGGACATGGTTGATTGCTCTGAAAGTGTAAGGCGAAAGGCGACATTTTACACGCTGACGGTGACGGCGCTGCTGCCTCCCCCTGCCGGGCGCACGAGGATTTTGGCCGAAATGCGCTCCGTCATTTCCTGCACGTGCGAGATGACGCCGACTTTCCGGCCCATCGATTGCAGTGCGTCGAGGGCATCCATGGCAACGCCCAGCGTCTCGCTGTCGAGGCTGCCAAAACCTTCGTCGATGAACAGCGATTCGACCCGCACCCGGTTCGACGACAGCGACGCCAGGCCCAGCGCAAGCGCGAGCGATACGAGGAAGGATTCGCCACCGGACAGGGAATTGACCGAGCGCACTTCGCCGCCCATATCCTGGTCGCGCACCATCAAGGCCAGCGACGGCGCATTGCCAACTTGCACGCGTTCGAGCCGGTAGCGGCGCGCCAGCTGGGACAGGTGGCTGTTGGCATAGCCGAGCAGCACGTCCAGCGTGAATTGCTGGGCATAGTTGCGGAACTTTTTGCCGTCGGCCGAACCGATCAGCTCGGATAGACGGCCCCAGCGCTGCTCGATGGCTTGCTGGTGCGCGATGTCGGCCAGCACTGCTGCGGCGTCGGCCCGGCGTGCGTCGTCCTGGGCGGTGCGCAAGCGCAGGCCGGCGGCCAGTTCATGGGCTGCGCGGCGCTGTTCCAGCACCGCCGTCAACGCGGTCTCGACGCTTGCCAGCGGTGCCGCAGCTGGCTGCGCCGCAGCGTGTTGCGCTGATTGCGCCTGCCGCTCGGCACGCACGGTGGCGGCGCGCTGCACGTTTGAGGCGAGCTCGGCCAGCGCCGCCCGTTCCTGGGCAATCCACGCCGTGCCCACGGCCAGCAGGCTGGTCAAATCTGACAAGCTGTCGATGGCTTCCAGCTCGCTGGCCGTGCGGCTGGTGTCTTCCAGCCAGTCGGCCAGGCGCACTTGCGTGGCGGCGGTTGCGGCCTGGATGCTGCCCACCTGGGCCCGCGCTTGCGCCAGTGCGGTGCGTGCAGCCGCTTCTGCTTGCGCCGCGTTGTGCAACGACAGTTGAAGCGCCTGCTGTGCGGCGCGCGCCGTGGCGAGCGCCTGGGCATATGCGGCTTCGACCGCTGCAACCGGTCGGCCATCCCACAGCGTTGCCCGTTCACCCTGGCGCGCGCGCAAGGCGTCGTCGCGCTCGGCAAACAGCTGGTCGGCGTCGGTCGCACTGGCCTGCAGGTGGACGACCCGTTCCGCCAGGGTGCCGTGGGCGGCTTGCTGGTTCGCCAGCGTGGCCGCCAGAGCGGCCTGCGCGCTGGAACGGTCGATCCAGGCTTGCACGTCGGCGCCACGGGCGGCGCGGAACGCGGACGGTGCGCTGCTCCAGCTGGCTTGCCAGTCCGGCCCCAGTGCCGCCAGCACCGGGTCGAGCTCGGCCAGCACACTGGTCAATGCCGCCTGTGCCGTCTCGTGCTTGCCGGCCTGCGCGCCCTGCGCCGCGTCCAGGCGCGCCAGTTGCGTTGCGTGGGTGTGTGCCGCTTGCTGCAATTGGGCGTGCGCTGCCTGTGCCTGTTCCCACGCTTGCTGCGCGGCGTCGCGCGCCGTTGCGACGCGCCGGGCGGCCTGTTCCTGCTGGTCGAGCGCGCGCAGCGCTGTGCGCAATGCGGTCAACTGGGTACTGAACCAGTCGCTGCGCTGTGGCGCCGGCGGGGCGCCCGCGCCGACCGGATCGGCTTGCCATTCCGCGTCCAGTTCGGCCAGTGACGTGACCAGTTGCGCACGCTCGCGCTGCAAACCGGGCAGGCGCTCGGCGATGTTCTCTTGCGCGGCGCGTCCGTTGGTTTGCGCAGCGAGATTGTCCTGTACCTGCTGGCGGCAGCGCCGCACTTCGTCGCGCAGGTTCGCCAGCATTGTTTCCAGGCGCGCGTCCTGGTGTTCGTACGGGTGCGCAACGCTGCCGCAGACCGGGCAGGGGGCGTCGTCGACCAGCGTGGCGCGCAGGTCGACGACGTTGCCGGCGCACGCCAGTTCGGCAGCCGCCAGCGAGCGCTCGGACTGATCCAGGCCGACCGCCAGTTGCGGCGCTGCCTCCTCGGCCGCGCACAAGGTGGCTTGCGCGCTCGCGGCCGCCTGTTCCAGGGTGGCCGCCTGCGCGCACACCTCGTCGTGGCGTGCGCGCGTGGTGGCCAGCAGCGACCAGGTGCGTTCTGCGACGGTCAGCGCTTCGCGGCGCGCCTCGATGTCCTGGCGCTGTGGGGCGAGTGCTTCATGGTCGATGGCGGCAAGGGCCTGCGTCGCCTGCTCGCGCTGCGTCGCGCGCTGGGCCAGCGTGTCGTGCGCGGCGGCCAGGCCAGACGCGGCCTGGGCCGCTTGCGCAGCGTGCTCGTCGTGCGCCTGTCTGGCTGCGGCCAGCGCGTCGGCGCTGAGGGCGACTTGCGCGCCGGCGGCCTCGGCCTGGGCAAACAGCCGGTCCCAGCGCGGCCATTGGGCCGCCAGCGCTTCGACGGGCGCGTGACCGGCCAGCCAGGCGGCGCTATCCTGCTGCGCGCGCTGGGTGGCGGCAATCTGTCCGGCCTTGTCTTGCAAGCCGGTTTGCGCGTCGACCAACTGGCTGCGCGCGGCGTCGTGCGCGCGGGCAGCTTGCTGGTGCAGCGGCGCGAGCGCGGCCACGGTGGCGTCGAGCCGCTTGGCGTCGTCCAGTATGGGGGCGGCCTCGCGCTGGGCGCTCTCGGCCAGGGCAACCCGTTCCGTGGCGGCGGCCGCGTCGCGCGCCGCGCATTGATGGGCGTCGATGGCAAGCGCCAGGGCGGCATCGTGCGCGCCGATGGCTTGTTGGGCCTGGTTCGCTTCCTGCTCCAGGCGGGCTAGGTCGGCTGCCATGGGGCGCGCTTCCTGGACTTTGTCGAGCGTCGCCAGGCGCTGGCGGCGCGCTGCGGCCTGCGTGAGCTGGGCGTCGGCGGCGGCCAGCGCCAGTTCGGCCTGCGCCACGCCGGCGCTCAGGCGCGCCAGCTCCTGGTGCCAGCGCAACTGCTGCTCGAGCACCAGCTTGTGGGCGTCGATGGCGTCGAGGGCGGCGCTGGCAGCCAGTAATTCGGTGTCGACCAGCGTGCGTTCGTCCGGTGGCAGCGGCGCCTGGTCGGCCAGCTTGCGCGTCAGGTGGCGCATCGCTTCCTGCTCACCCTTGTAGCGCTCGAACGCGCGGCGCGAAATGTCGCTGTAAATCGTGCTGCCGGTGAGGGTTTCCAGCAGTTCGCCCCGTTCGTTTTCGTCGGTCTTCAAAAATGCCGAAAACTCGTTCTGGGCCAGCAGCACGGAGCGCGTGAATTGTTCGAACTTCAAACCGATGCGGTCGGCGATCTCGTCCATCACCTCGGTCTTGGTGCCGCCCAGCGCGGTCAGGTCCTGCAAACGATGCAAGGTCATGTTCGACGCCTGCAGCAGGCCGGCCGCCTTGTTGCGCGAACGTCGCACGCTCCAGCGCGCGCGGTAACGCTGGTCGTCGTTGCCGACGAAATCGACCTCGGCATACGCTTCGGCGGCGCCGCGGCGCAGCAGGTTGCGCGGGTCGAAGGTGGATACGGCCTCGCCGCCGGCGTCGGGCAGGGCGCTGCCGCCGCGCGCGCTTTTGGGCAGGCGCGGCGTGGTGCCGTACAGGGCCAGGCACAGCGCGTCGAGCAGCGTGCTCTTGCCGGCGCCGGTAGGGCCGCTGATGGCGAACAGGCCGGCCGATGCGAGCGGCTCCGACTCGAAGTCGACCGAGAAGTCGCCCGCCAGCGATGCCAGGTTGCGCCCGGCAATTTTAAGAATTTTCATCGCGGGCTCCCTTGTGCATTGGCGTCACCTGCGGGGAGCATCAATTCGGCAAACGCGGTCAACTGTTCGGTTGGTGCGTCCTCGTCATATTTTTGCTTGTACAGGCGGCGGAAAATATCGTCCGGCTGCATCTGCGCCAGCTGGTCGAGCGTCAGCACGGCGTCCACGTCCTGCTGCGCCGTCGCCTTGCGCGTGGGTTCGATTTTGGCCAGCCGCACAGGTTTGCCGATCAGCGCGGCTTCGATCTGCGCGCGCAGGCTGGGCTCGGGCGCGTCGAGCAGCACGCGCACTTCCAGAAACGGCTGGGCGTGGACGGGCACCTCGGGCAGGTCGAGCATGACCAGCGCCGCCAGCACGTCTTTTAAAGGCGCTGGCGTGGCGGGAATGCGCAGCAGCGGCACCGCGCGCGGCACTGGCAGCGGCGTGATGGCCGTGGCGCGCCCGTCGGCCAGGTCGACCCGCAGCACCTGGTGCGTGTAGCCGACTTCGGCAAACGACAGCGGCAGCGGGCTGCCGCAGTAGCGCAGGTGTTCCTGCTTGCCGACGCGCTGGGCCAGGTGCAGATGGCCCAGCGCCGCGTAGGCGATGGCGTCGTCGAACATGGCCGCCGGCAGCGCCTCGGTGCCGCCGATGACGATGCGCCGTTCGGATTCGAGCGAGGACTGACCATCGACCATGTGGCAATGGCCCATGGCGACAATGGCTTGCCCGGGCTGACGTTTCGCTTGCGCCAGCGCATGGGCTTGCCGGTAGAGCTGGGTGATACCGTGCAGATAGGGATCGATGGGCGATGTGCCGTCCTGCGCTGGCGCGACGCGCGGCACATCGCCCGGACGCAGGAACGGCACCGCCAGCACCCAGGCCTGCACCGTGCCGTCCTTGCCATGCAGTGGCACCAGCAGGCGCTCGAGGTCGATCTCGCCGTCCATCGTGCGCGCCACATGGCCGATGACGACGGTGCCGTGCGCTTCGAGTAGTGGCCCCGGCGCTTCCAGTCGGCCCGGCGAATCGTGGTTGCCGGCAATGACCACGATGTCCAGCTGCGGCGCCCGCACGCGCGCCTGCTGCAGGAACCGGTATAGCTGGCGCTGCGCCGCGGCGGACGGGTTGCTGTTGTCAAAGATATCGCCGGCGATCAACAGAGCGTCGATCTCTTCCGCCACCAGGGTGTCGAGCAGCCAGTCGAGGAAGCACTGGTGCTCGTAGCCGCGCTCGAAGGTGTGCAGGGTCTGGCCCAGGTGCCAGTCGGATGTGTGGAGCAGACGCATAGGAGTTACCGGCGAGAAGTACTGGATAAATAAACAGGTGTCCACTATAACGCAGAGTGGCGGCCGGGGACAATCGGCGCGCGCCGAATCAGGCGATTCCGACCGCGTGGGATTGCTGCGAGCGCAGCAATGTCGAATGCACCATCATGGTGAATTTGAGCCAGATCAAACGTCAAATAGCTGCTCTCCCTACACTTGGAACTTCTTCAGGCTGCAGTGCAAGCATCATTCCAGGCCTGTCCTAAAACGTCTTTCCCCGACCACGACCGATTTGTCCGTGCTTCCACGCCCGGCAAGGCAGGCCTGCTCGTCAGGGCGAAAACAAACCGAGGAGATAGCATATGTTAACAGCGACTTACACCCTGGTGGCCTTGTCGGTGGAGCAAACCAGTGTCAGGGTGGGATTGCAGTCGCTGCGCCAGATGCTGCACGCCTATTATCTGGGCCAGCCGGCGCTGACGGCGGCGCAGGTCGAGTATGCCGCGAGCAGCATGCAGCGCCTGTACGATGCATGCCACTGGCGCAAGCTGGACAAGTTCCTCATCCCGGCCGTGCGGCGCGCCACCCGCCTGGCGGACGACCTGCTGGCCGAACTTGGCGCGCTCAGCAAGCAGTCGGCCGACGCGCTCGCGGTCTCGACAGCCTTTGGCGGCGCCATCGACGACAGCGCGCACGTCGACGCGTTTTGCACCGTGGTCAAAGCCTTCTGCAACGTGTTGCTCACCCGTCTCGAACGCGAGGAGCACGATTTGTTTCCACTGGCGCGCGCCGCGGTGACAGGCGCAGCGTGGTTTGCGCTGGCCAACCAGATGCTGGCGCACGATGCCTACTTGCAGGAACACCGCTGCGAGCCGGTGCCCGCGCGCAATACGCATCACGTCTTGCCGGGACGCCAGGTGGAGGGCACCCGGCCGGGGGTACGTCTGAGCACCTTGCACTGAGCACAAACACGCCATCGGCCAGAGAAACAGGTGGTTGTTTGTTATGATGGGGTTTTTGGCAGCGCGACCCATCATGTTCCAATTTTTGTTCAAACGCGCAGAGAAGGCAGGCCGTGACACTGCCGCCGCCGCTCCAGTCGCCACCACCCCTGCCGGTCCTTCCGCGCGCGACCTCCAGGCAGCTGCCTTGCAAGCCCTAGGCGACGACGAGGCCGCTGCAGTCGATTTTATTTTGCAATCCGATTTTGCCGAGCTGCGCCTGGCCGCTGCGGCCAGCGTGCACTCGGGCGCCGCGCTCGAGCGCGTACATGGCGCCGTGCGCAATGTCGACCGCCGCGTCGCCAAGCTGGTGCAGGGGCGCCTCGATGCCTTGCGCCACCTCGATGCCGAGACGGCCAGGGCGCGCGCGGTGGTCGACGACGCCACGCAACTGGCGGCCAATCCCGCACTGGCGCCAAACCAGGTCGGCGAAATCGATCGTCGCTGGACCGTCATCAAGGCGCCCCAGCTGGCCGCCGAATTCGACGCCGTGCGTGCCACGCTCGGTGCGCGCCTCGATGTCCAGGTGCAGTTGCAACGCGCCATGATCGACCGCCTCGGCGCCCTGCGCAAACTCGACGCCGGCGACGCCGATGTCGACAGCGCCAGCGCGCAGTTGCGTCAGATGCAGGACGAGCAGGCGGCCGCGCTGGCCTCGTTCGAACGCAGCTCGCTGCCGCGCAGTCTGGTGACCGAGTTCGATCTCGAAATGACGCGTATCCAGGCCGGCATGGCGGGGCGCGCACAACAGCAAGCCGCGCTCGTCGCCCGCAGCGCCGCGCTCGATGCCTGGACGGCCGCGCCGGTCGATACCTTGCAGGCCGCGACCGTCCGGCGCAGCTGGCAAGCGCTGCCGGCCATGCCCGCCACCGAGGCCGCGACTGTCCTGCAAGCACGTTTCGACGCCTTGCTGGCCACCTTGCCTGAGCCGGTGCGTGGCGCGCAGCTGACGCCGGACAAGCCTGCCAAACGCGAGTCGGTGGCTGCGGCCAAGGGCGCCGACCGTTCCTTCCTCGATGCCCTCGACGCCATGGAAGCGGCGCTCGAACAGGGCTCGCTGGGCAGCGCGGCCGAACTCGACAAAGTGCTCAAGGATGGCAAGTCCAGCCGCAATCTGCGCTTGACGACGGCCCAGGCCGACCGCCTGGCCCATGTGCGTGCCGAGCTGAAACGCCTGTCGGACTGGGCGCGCTGGGGCGGCAACGTGTCGCGCGAGGAACTCATCAAGGCGGTCGAACAGATGGCGACCCAGTCGCTGCCGATGGCCGAGCTGGCCAAAAAGGTGGGCAGCATGCGCGAACGCTGGAAAGCGCTCGACAGCCTGTCCGGCGCGGCGCCGAAAACACTGTGGGAACGGTTCGACGCCGCCTGCAGCGTGGCCTACGCCCCGGCCGCGGCGCACTTCCGCCAGTTGGGCGAAGAGCGTCACGCAAATGCCGCCAAGGGCCAGGCCTTGCTGGACGAAGCGAAAGCCGAGATCGCGCGCCTGCACGGGCAAGGGGACACCGAGTGGAAGCAGATGGCGGCCGAAGTGCAGCGCCTGCGCACCGCCTGGAGCCACCTGGGCGCGCTCGACCGCAAGGAAAAGAAGCGCCTCGACCAGGAATTCGCCGATGCCCTGAACGTGTTGCAAGCGCCGCTGGAACAGCAGCGCAAGGATGAAATGGGCCAGCGCGAAGCCCTGATTGACGCCGTCAGCGCGCTCGATCCGCAGGACCGCCACACCCTCGACGCGATCCGTGACATCCAGCAGCGCTGGCAAACCCAGGCGCGCGCCGTGCCGCTGGAGCGCCGCGCCGAACAGATGCTGTGGCAACGCTTCCGCGCCGCCTGCGACGCCGTCTTTGCCAGTCGCAAGGAAAGCGCGCATGCGCTCGACGCCGGTCGGCGCGAACACGAAACGGCCAAGATCGCGATATGCGAACAACTGGAAGCGGGCGCCCTCGAGGCCACGCCGGCGAGCGCCGCCAAACTGCTGCGCGACGCGGCCACGAGCTGGCACGCGGCCGGCCCGGTGCCGCGCGCGCACGAAGCGCGCATCGAACAGCGCTACCAGGCGGCAATTGCCTTGGTGCAGGAGCACGTGGAAACCGTGCGCCGCGCCGTGGGTGCCGCCCAGGCCAGCGCCTTGCGAGACAAATTGCGCCTGTGCGTGGCACTGGAGCAGGCAGTGGCGCGTCCCGGCGCACCGGCCGACACCGACTTTACTGCCGAATGGCGTGCGTTGCCGATCCTCGACAGCGCCCCCGAGCGGGCTTTGAAGGGCCGCTTCGACGCCGCTGCCGCTGCGCTGGCCGGCACTGACGCCGAGAGCGCGGCCCATGCCAGGCTGCTGGAAGCCAACCGCGCCACCTTGTTGCAGGATTTGCTGCGCCAGGAAATTGCGGCCGGCATCGACAGCGGCGCCGAATTCGCCCGCGAACGCTTGAAGCTGCAAGTGGACGTGCTGCAATCGTCCTTGAAATCTGGCCAGAAGCCGGTCGCGCAGGCTGCCCAGCTGCAAGCCTTGCTGGCGCTGCCGGCCAATGCTGACGAGCGCACCGCCACGCGCGTCGAGCAGTTGCTGATGCGCCAGGCGCGCGAGCTGGGTTGAGGTTCGCCGCATGACCATTCCGAACATGAATGAAGTGCGGGTGCAGACCGATGACTTCGATCTGGGAGAAGAGCTCGCTCGCTTGCGCGCCGGCCAGCCCGGCGTGGGCGCGGTAGTCAGTTTTGTCGGCACCGTGCGCGACATGAACGATGGCAGCGCGGTGTCCGAAATGGAGCTCGAGCATTATCCGGGCATGACGGAAAAAGCGCTGGCGGACATCGTCGACCAGGCCAATGCGCGCTGGCCGCTGCTGGGCACGCTGGTGGTTCACCGGGTAGGACCACTCCTTCCGCTCGAGCAGATCGTGCTGGTGGCCTGCGGCGCGGCCCACCGCGGCGAGGCGTTCGCCGCCTGCGAATTCATTATCGATTATTTGAAAATCGACGCGCCGTTCTGGAAAAAGGAACAGACGCCGGAGGGCGCGCGTTGGGTCGATGCGCGCGACAGCGACGACAGCGCAAAGGCCAAGTGGGCGGCCCGCTGAGTTGGGCGGCGGTCGGCATCGGCGCTGCCGTCGGCGCCTGGCTGCGCTGGGCGCTGGCAGTCTGGCTGAACACGCTCACGTCACAGGTGCAATTGGGCACGCTGACCGCCAACCTGGCCGGCGGCTACCTGATCGGCCTGGGACTTGGCTTCTTCACGGCATTTCCCAATCTGTCGCCCGAATGGCGCCTGTTCGCCATCACAGGTTTCCTGGGCGGCCTGACCACGTTTTCCACCTTCAGCGGCGAAGCAATGGTGTTGCTGCAACGCCAGGAATATGGCTGGGCGCTGGCGCACTCGGCGCTGCACCTGGTCGGCTCGATTGCCTGCTGCATTGCCGGCTTCGCAACCTGGCGCGCGCTGGCGCATTAAAAGGCTGCTCAGGCCGATACGATCAATCTCGCCAGATGGTCGCTTTGCGTTTTGCCTTGCAAAGATTATTGCACACCGACACAATCTGATTTCCCCAACCGTAGGAGATTTCCATGCCGCAAGTTTCTTCACCTCGCCCAACGGCTGCATTTGTGTTCGCCTCCTGGACTGCCTTGCTGGTCGGTGGCGGCGCCTATCTGATCGGCCTGTGGAATGCCGCCATGGCGCTGAACGAAAAGGGCTATTACTTCACGCTGCTGATGTACGGCCTGTTTGCCGCCGTATCGCTGCAGAAGTCAGTGCGCGACCGCGCCGAAGGCGTCCGCGTCACGGCGATGTATTTCGGCCTGTGCTGGGTGTCCGTCATGGTGACCCTGCTGTTGCTGACGGTGGGCCTGGTGAATGCGACCATGGCGCTCAGCGAAAAAGGATTTTATGCAATGTCGTTCGTACTCAGCCTGTTCGCTGCGGTCGCCGTACAGAAGAATGTGCGCGACAGCAGCGCGGGTACGGCGCCCGTCAGCGCACTCTAGGCGCGCGCTGCAAGGGGAGGCTGGCGGCCACCCATTTCATCAGCGCCGCCTCGTCGGCCAGATCGCCTGGATAGGGCGAGTCGGGGATGAACGGCTCGCGCGGACGCTTGCGCAACTGTGATGCCAGCGCTGTCGCCTTCTCCAGGGTGCCGTCCACGACTTCTCGCACTGGCAAGGGGTAGTGCGGCGTGGCTGAGCTGCACCTTATCGACTGCAAACTGCCAGTCCTGCACAGCGGCAGCGGGCCAGTCGGTGGCCGCTTGCGCCAGGGCGCAGCAGAAAACAGCGCAGTGAAACGAAAAGGCATTGAGCGCATCGGCATCCTGTCGACCAGGTGGATTTGAGTCTCTTTCAGGAAATTGCGTTCTAAAACCAAGTAAGCAACAGGCGACATTTTCGCCGCCGCCTTGAATCCCCCTCGTTCACCCCAATTTTATTCCCAAGTTAAAACCATTCGGGAGTAATACCATGCGCCAAGACAAACTGACGACCAAGTTGCAGGAAGCCCTGGCCGACGCCCAGAGCCTTGCGGTCGGCAATGACAACCAGTACATCGAGCCGGCGCACCTGCTGCTGGCTTTGCTGAACCAGGACGACGGTGGCGCCCGTTCCCTGTTGCAGCGCGCCGGCGTGAATGTCGGCAGCCTGACCACCTCGCTGAAAAGTGCGCTCGAGCGCCTCGCCAAGGTCTCTGGCAATGGCGGCGAAGTGCAGGTCGGGCGCGAACTCGTTGCGCTGCTGAACCTGGCCGACCGCGAATCGCAGAAACGCGGCGACCAGTTCCTGTCGAGCGAAATGATTTTATTGGCGCTGACCGACGACAAGTCGGACGCCGGGCGCGTAGCCCGTGAAGCCGGTCTCACCAAAAAAGCGCTGGAGTCGGCTGTGCAGGCAGTGCGCGGTGGTGATGGCGTCAACTCGCAGGACGCCGAAGGCCAGCGTGAATCGCTCAAAAAATACACACTCGACCTGACCGAGCGCGCCCGCTTGGGCAAGCTCGACCCGGTGATCGGGCGCGACGAGGAGATTCGCCGTGCGATCCAGGTGCTGCAGCGCCGCACCAAGAACAATCCGGTGCTGATCGGTGAGCCGGGCGTGGGCAAGACCGCCATCGTCGAGGGTCTGGCGCAGCGCATCATCAATGGTGAGGTGCCCGATTCGCTCAAGGGCAAACGCGTGCTGTCGCTCGATATGGCCGGGTTGCTGGCCGGCGCCAAATACCGTGGCGAATTCGAGGAGCGCCTCAAATCCGTGCTGAAGGAACTGGCCCAGGACGAAGGCCAGACCATCCTTTTCATTGACGAGCTGCACACGATGGTCGGCGCCGGCAAGGCCGAAGGGGCGATGGATGCGGGCAATATGCTGAAACCGGCCCTGGCGCGCGGCGAACTGCATTGCGTCGGCGCGACCACGCTCGACGAATACCGCAAGTACATCGAGAAGGATGCTGCGCTGGAACGGCGCTTCCAGAAAATCCTGGTGGATGAGCCGACCGTGGAGGCCACCATCGCCATCCTGCGCGGCTTGCAGGACAAGTACGAGCTGCACCACAAGGTCGAGATCACCGATGCCGCCATCATTGCCGCAGCTGAATTGTCGCAACGCTACATCACGGACCGTTTCCTGCCCGACAAGGCGATCGACCTGATCGATGAAGCCGCGTCGAAAATCAAGATCGAGATCGATTCCAAGCCGGAAGTGATGGACCGCCTCGAGCGCCGCATCATCCAGCTGAAAATCGAGAAGGAAGCCGTCAAGAAAGAAAAGGACGAAGCATCGCTGCGCCGCCTCGAGCTGATCGACGCGGAAATTGCGCGCCTGGAGCGCGAATACAACGATTTCGATGAAATCCTGAAGGCCGAAAAGGCGATGGTGCAGGGCACCACCCACATCAAGGAGGAGATCGAGGCCGTGCGCTTCCAGATGGAAGAAGCGCGCCGGCAAAGCAATTACGCCCGCATGTCGGAGTTGCAATATGGGCGCCTGCCGGAACTCGAGCAGCAACTAAAGCAGGCCGAGGCGACGGTCGACCGGGACCAGCATGCCGATGGCGGCAAGCCGAAGCTGCTGCGCACGCAGGTCGGTGCCGAAGAGATCGCCGAAGTGGTCTCGCGCGCGACCGGTATTCCGGTATCGCGCATGATGCAGGGCGAGCGCGACAAGCTGATGCACATCGAAGACGAGCTGCACAAGCGCGTGGTGGGCCAGGACGAAGCCATCACGGCAGTGGCCGACGCCATCCGCCGCTCGCGCGCCGGCCTGTCGGATCCGAACCGTCCGTACGGCTCCTTCATGTTCCTCGGCCCCACCGGCGTGGGCAAGACCGAATTGTGCAAGGCGCTGGCTGCCTACCTGTTCGATACCGAGGACGCCATGATCCGCCTCGACATGAGCGAATTCATGGAGAAGCATTCGGTGTCGCGCCTGATCGGCGCGCCGCCGGGTTATGTCGGTTACGACGAGGGCGGCTATCTCACCGAAGCCGTGCGCCGCAAACCGTACAGCGTGATCCTGCTCGATGAAGTCGAAAAGGCCCACCACGATGTGTTCAATGTTCTGCTGCAGGTGCTCGACGATGGCCGCATGACGGACGGGCAGGGCCGCACGGTCGATTTCAAGAACACCGTGATCGTGATGACGTCGAACCTCGGTTCCCATAAAATCCAGTCGATGGAGAGCGACGACCCGGGCGTCGTGAAACTGGCCGTGATGGCGGAAGTGCGCAGCCACTTCCGGCCCGAGTTCATCAACCGGATCGACGAGATCGTCGTGTTCCACGGCCTGGACGAGAAAAACATCGGCGCCATTGCCAAGATCCAGCTGCGCCACCTGGAACAGCGCCTGGCCAAGATGGAGATGTCGCTCGATGTGTCCGACGAAGCGCTGCAGAAAATTGCCGAGGCGGGCTACGATCCGGTGTATGGCGCGCGGCCGTTGAAACGCGCGATCCAGCAGCAGATCGAAAATCCGCTGTCGAAACTGATCTTGTCGGGCAAGTTCGGGCCGAAAGACACGATTCCGGTGCGGGTGGTGAACGGCGCGCTGTCGTTCCGGCCGGCAGTGGCGCTGGACAAGTAAGCCGCACGCCAGAGCGGCAGATTTCGGCGTAGTCTGGAGGCAGCGGCGCACTGACGCGCCGCTGCCTCCTGAAAGTTCGCCCATGACCACTTCCACCACCGACCTTTGCGATGCCCACTGCGACCGTCTCAACGACGGCCGCATGGCCGTGCTGGCGCCGTTTTACATTTCCTTCGGCAAACGCCGCGCCTTTTCCGGACACGCCGTCACGCTGCAAGTGACGGACGACAACGCGCTGGTACGTGCGACGCTCGAGACGCCGGGCGCGGGCCGCGTGCTGGTGATCGACGGCGGCGGCAGCCAGCGCTGCGCACTGGTCGGCGGCCAGCTGGCGCTGCTGGCGCAAGCCAATGGCTGGAGCGGCATCATCGTCGACGGCTGCGTGCGCGATGTTGACGAGCTCAATGCCGCCGATATCGGTATCCGCGCGAAAGCCGTCCATCCACGCCGCGGCGGCAAGCTGGGCGCCGGCCACCGCGACACCATCATCCACATTGCCGGCACCCACATCCGTCCCGGCGACTGGATCGTGGCAGACGCCGACGGCATCCTGGTGTCGCGCGAAGCGCTGAACTGAAGTTGCCTTAGCTCAATTCTTCCCATCTGCCCCCGCACTAGCATGTGCGGGGCGCCGCATTTCACCTGACGCCAGCCGTGTTTCATATCGTGAAATGCGCAGCAAAATTCGCCCAAGAATTTATCCCGACTGAAGAAATATCGTTTCGCATCCCGAAAAACTAAATCCAAGCGCTTGATTAGATTGAGTTTTAATTTACTCCTATGTCTTATATAAGAGTGGTGCTGCTTTGCACAAACGGCCTACAATGATTCCAAGGGATCGACGATTTTCATCAGTTCATTTTCTACTACGCTCACATTTCAGGAGAATTACCATGGCAACTCGCGAACAGCAAATTGCAGCACTCCAGCAAGACTGGGACACCAATCCACGCTGGAAAGGCGTCACCCGCACTTACACGGCGGCCGACGTGGTCCGCCTGCGCGGTTCACTGCGCATCGAGCACACGCTGGCCAAGCGCGGCGCCGAAAAACTGTGGGACCTGGTCAATGAAGAGCCGTTCGTGAATGCCCTGGGCGCCCTGACCGGCAACCAGGCCATGCAGCAAGTCAAAGCCGGTCTGAAAGCCATTTATTTGTCGGGCTGGCAAGTGGCCGGCGATGCCAACGTGGCTGGCGAAATGTATCCCGATCAGTCGCTGTATCCTGCCAACTCGGTGCCACTGGTCGTGCGCCGCATCAACAACACCTTCCAGCGTGCCGACCAGATTCAATGGTCGGAAGGCAAGGACGACATCGATTATTTCGCGCCCATCGTGGCCGATGCCGAAGCCGGTTTCGGCGGCGTGCTCAACGCCTATGAGCTGATGAAGTCGATGATCGAAGCGGGCGCCGCCGGCGTGCACTTCGAAGACCAGTTGGCGTCGGTCAAAAAATGCGGCCATATGGGCGGCAAGGTGCTGGTGCCATCGCGTGAAGCCATCGAAAAATTGACGGCAGCGCGCCTGGCTGCCGATGTCATGGGCACCTCGACCCTGGTGATCGCCCGTACCGATGCGGAAGCCGCCGATCTGCTCACGTCCGACGTCGACCCGGTCGACCAGCCCTTCGTCACCGGCGAACGCACCGTCGAAGGCTTTTATAAAGTGCGCAACGGCCTCGACCAGGCCATCTCGCGCGCCATTGCCTACGCCCCGTATGCCGACCTGGTCTGGTGCGAAACCGGCAAGCCGGACCTGGCCTTTGCCAAAAAATTCGCCGACGCCGTGCACGCCAAATTCCCGGGCAAAATGCTGGCGTATAACTGCTCGCCATCGTTCAACTGGAAGAAAAACCTGGATGACGCCACCATTGCCAGCTTCCAGAAAGAGCTGGGCGCGATGGGCTACAAATTCCAGTTCATCACACTGGCCGGTTTCCATTCGCTGAACTACGGCATGTTCAACCTCGCGCACGGCTATGCGCGGCGCCAGATGTCGGCCTTCGTCGAATTGCAGGAAGCCGAATTCGCCGCGGCCGACAAGGGCTTTACCGCCGTCAAGCACCAGCGCGAAGTGGGCACCGGGTATTTCGATGCGGTGACGCAGGCAATCCAGAACGGGCAAAGTTCGACCACGGCGCTGCATGGTTCCACCGAAGATGAACAGTTCTTTGATGAGAAGAAGGTAGCGTAATTCGCGTCGCCCGTTGTAGAACGCGGGGGGCAAATGAGCGCTTCAGATCGCTATTCGCAAGCCCCGCGTCATTTTAAGCGATAATGGCGCATCCTTGCCGGTTGACCTCCCGCCGGCGCGCCCATTACCGTTTTTTGGAACACCCTCCCTATGTTGAGCTACCGCCACGCCTTTCACGCGGGTAATCACGCCGATGTGTTGAAGCATTTTGTCCAGGTTCAGCTTCACGCCTATATGAACCAGAAGGACGCTGCCTACACCTACATCGATACCCACTCTGGCGCCGGCGTCTACGCCCTCGACGGTGGCTACGCCGCCAAAAACGCGGAATACGAAACCGGTATCGGCCCGCTGTGGGACCGCACCGACCTGCCGCCGGCACTCAAGGAATATCTCGACCTGGTCAAAGGCATGAACCCGAGCGGCAAGATGCGCTATTACCCGGGTTCGCCGTATGTCGCCGACAAACTCGCGCGCGACATCGATCGCCTGCGCCTGTTCGAACTGCATCCGGCCGACAGCAAGATCCTGGCGGACAATTTCCGCCGCGTCGATGCGCACAAGGCCGAGCAGGGCGAGCGTCCGACCGCCCGCGGTCGCCGTGTCCTGATCGAGCGCGGCGACGGCTTTGCCGCGCTGAAAACCTTGCTGCCGCCGCCATCGCGCCGCGCGCTGGTGCTGATCGACCCGCCGTACGAAGACAAGAACGATTACCGCAAGGTCAAGGATGCACTGGAGGAAGCGCTCGGTCGTTTCCCGACCGGCACCTTTGCCGTCTGGTATCCCTTGCTGCATCGAATGGAGTCGCGCCAGTTTGCCGACAAACTGAAACGCTTGCCGGCAAAAGAGTGGCTGAACGTGTCGCTGACCGTCTCCACCCCCGGCCCGGCCGGTTTCGGTTTGCACAGCAGCGGCATGTTCATCATGAATCCGCCATACACCCTGGAACCCCTGCTGCGCCAGGTGATGCCGTATCTGGTCAAAGTGCTGGGCAAGGATGCCGGCGCCACGTTTGTGATTGAAAAAGGTGAGCAGATGACCGGTGCGGCCGCCCAGCGCACGATTGCCAATGGCGCCATCCGGACCCCGGTCGGCAATGCCCGCCGCGCCAGTCCACTGGCTGGCGGCGGCAGTTTGCGCCTGCCGGGCCAGGCGCCGGTCGGTTCGCCCGGCGCCGAGCCGAAGGATGAATCGCTCGGTCGCCCGAGCGTGAAATCGCCTGCTGCCAAATTGAATGCCCGCAAATTCATGAAGCCGGCCGGCGCCGCCGGCAGTGCTGCGAAGCCAGCCTCGGGCCGTCCTGTGGCAAAAAGCACACGTCCACGCCGTCCGTAACACCCGGCGCGTTTCGATGTCGAAATGTAAAGAGCATCGCGAGATGATGCTATCATTCGACCGAAGGGACGTCTGCCGCGTCTGCTGCATGCATCTGCGTGCCATTTGTTTCAGGGAGTTTTAGATGCATGCCGAAGTTCCGGCAGTGAAGACGACGCCATCCGACGAATTCTTCCTGGCGCGCCAGCCGATTCTCGGCCGTGACCAGAATCTGTTTGCCTACGAGCTGCTGTTTCGCGCAGCCGGCGAACACGAAGACGCGAATATTACCGATAGCGCCGCCGCGACCGCCGCCGTGATTTCGCACGCATCCCAACTGGGCATGGCGCAGGTCGTCGGCGAGCAGCTGGCCTTCGTGAATGTCGATGAATTTGTGCTGATGAGCGACTTCGTGCGCTTCCTGCCGCCCCATCAAGTGATCCTGGAAATCCTGGAAACGGTGACGCCGACGCCGCGCCTGCTGGCGCGCGTGGTCGAGCTGAAACAGCTGGGCTTCAAATTCGCCCTCGACGACGTGGTGGCATTTTCACCCGAAATCGACTCGCTGGTGGCGCTGGTCGACATCATCAAGGTCGACATCCAGGGGGTTGCCCGGGCCGACCTGTCGAGCCTGACGTGCGCCTTGCGCCGTCCGCAAAAAAAGTTACTGGCAGAAAAGGTCGAGACCCAGGAAGAATTCAATCTGTGCCTGGAGCTGGGCTTTGATTATTTCCAGGGCTACCACTTTGCCCGTCCCCATATGCTCAGCGGCAGAAAGATCGCACCATCCGATGTGGCCATCCTGGCGCTGCTTGACCTGCTGAAAAGCCAGGCCGACGACCGCACCATCGAGACGGCCGTCAAGCGCGACGCGCTGGTCAGCCTGAACCTGCTGCGCCTGGTCAACAGCCGCGCGGCGCGTCCCGGGCAACGCATCGACTCGCTGGCGCAGGCACTGCAGTTGCTGGGCCGGCGCCAGTTGCAGCGCTGGCTGCAGATCCTGCTCTACACGGCGCCCGGCGCGACAGTCGAGCTGAAGTCGCCGCTGCTGCAAATGGCCAGCACGCGCGGTAAATTGCTTGAACTGATGTCGCTGAAGGTGACGCCGAACGACCCGGCCGCAGCCGATACCGCGTTTACGGTCGGCATCATGTCGCTGACGGAAGCGATGTTGTCGGTGCCGATGCACGACATCCTGGAGAACGTCGACGTCGCCACCGAGGTGCGGGCCGCGCTGATCGACCGCACCGGCACTTTCGGCCAGATGCTGCGCGTGGCCGAAGTGCTGGAAAATGCGGTCAGCGGCCGGCCGCTGAGTGCCGCTTTGAAGAAACTCGGTCTGACCGTCAAGGAAATCCGCGATATCGAATTCGCGGCCTTCGAGTGGGTGCAGGAACTATCCTGCGAAGTGCACTGATGTTTTTACTGCCCCAGTAACAGGAATACCGTTGGTTTCTTGTGGAAATCCGGTGCTTGATCGGCCGCCAGGAGCGCCTTCCATTTCGCGCCAGTGTAGGTGCGCACCGATTCCGATTCCAGGCTCAAATCGGTCGCCACGCAAATGAGCGTGCCCGGCTGGCATGCACCCACCAGTGCATCGAGCATCGCCGCATTCCGATAAGGCGTTTCGATCAGCAACTGCGTCTGTTTCTCGACGCGTGATCGCTGTTCCAGTTCCTTGATGCGCTTGGTGCGCGCGGCGCTCTCGGTCGGCAGGTAGCCATTGAAGGCAAAACTCTGGCCGTTCAGGCCGCTCGCCATCACCGACAACAACAGCGAAGAGGGGCCGACCAGCGGCCGTACCGTGATGCCGTGCTGATGCGCCAGGCGCACCAGGTCGGCGCCGGGATCAGCCACGGCGGGCACGCCCGCTTCTGACACCAGGCCCGCGTCGCGCCCGGCCAATAAAGGCGCCAATAAACCGGCCAGCGCCGCCGCTGGCGTGTTGACGTTCAGTTCCGCGATCTCGATTTCCTGCAGCGGGCGCCCCAGTGGATGGTCGATGGCAATCAATTTCAGGAACGCGCGCGCGGTCTTGGCATTCTCCGCGACAAAATAATCCAGGCTGGCGGTCAGGGCTTGCACCTGTTCCGGCAAAACATGGTGCAAGGCGCCAGAAAGGGCGGCGGTGGGTCCAAGGGTGTTTGGTATGAGGTACAGGATGCCGGGCATAAATTTTCAGGTGAAATGGTCAGGCGCCGAAAAAGGCGACGCCGGCGCGCCGCAGCATGCCGGTCAGGGCAATGAGGGGCAAGCCGGTCAGGGCAGTGGGGTCGGTGCTGTCGATGCGCTCGAGGATGGCGATGCCGAGACCCTCGTTCTTGGCGCTGCCAGCGCAATCGTAGGGTTGTTCGATGCGCAGATAGGCGTCGAGCTCGTTGTCGGGCAAGTCGCGGAATGTGACGGTGGTCTGGATGTTTTCGAGTTGCACCGGGCCGCCGCCTTCGCGCCCGTCGAACAGGCACAGCGCCGTATGAAACACGACGCTGCGACCGCGCATAAGTTGAAGCTGGGCAAACGCGGCGTCGTGGGTGCCGGGTTTGCCGATCTGCAGATCATCAAGCGTGGCAACCTGGTCTGAACCGATCACCAGCGTGCCGGGGTAGAGGGCCGCCACGGCGGCTGCTTTCGCGGTCGCGAGGCGCATGGCCGTTACCGGTGGCGTCTCGCCGGGCAGGGGCGTTTCATCGAGGTGGGGCGCAACGCATTCGAAGGGCAAGCCGAGCCGACTGAGTAGTTCGCGCCGGTAGACGGAACTGGAGGCAAGAATCAACGGCGGTGTGATGATTTTATCGCTCATGTGCGTTTGATGGAAAAACTGACTTATAATAATGCCCGGCTCGACACGCATTTTTCGTCGGCGCTTTGACATCGCAGTGCATAACACTGTGGATAAAGTGGGGAGAAACTGCTTCAAGCCTTTGACGCGACCCAAACAAGCCTGTTATTATCGCAGGTTTTCCGGGGAAACCTCTCAAATGAGCGCTTTTGTCATCGACGCTTTTGAATTTAGTCGAAGCAACGGCCTGCGCGAAGGCGCCACGCCTGTCGCAGAGATGCAACGTTTTACCAGCGACCTTGCTGACAATTCCGGCACCTTGCATTGGTCCATTCAGGGCGGTGTGCTGCGTGAAGGCTATCCTTCATTGACCTTGTCGGTGACGGGTACCGTGCAACTGGTGTGCCAGCGCTGTCTGGCGCCGTTTGCGTATCCACTCGATTCGTCCACCATGCTGGTATTGGGCAAGGACGATGAAGAGGCGGACCAGATCGAAGAGATCCTGGACAATGAAAGTATCGATGTGATCGTCGGCAGCCGTACCTGCGACATCCGTGATCTGCTGGAAGATGAAGCGTTATTGGCCCTGCCGCAGGTGCCAAAGCACGATGTCTGCCCGGCAACGCCGATGCTCGATGCCTTGAAAAGCGACAAACCGTCGCCGTTCGCCGGCTTGCAGAACCTGAAATCCGAATAAATTTTTTGTAGTACAGAACGTGTCGTAGAAATGCCAGCACGTGCAGTAGTCGAGTATGGCAGTGGTAAGTAGTAAATGAGGTGAAGCGTGAAACATGTTGGCAGAAATCTTGCCGCTGGGATACTCGATGCGCATGTATTTGCAAGTCGAATGTGTTAGAATTTTAGAACTTATGGTTTAGGAGTTAGTCATGGCAGTTCAGCAGAATAAGAAGTCCCCTTCGAAGCGCGGTATGCACCGTTCGCACGATTTCCTGGTTGCTCCACAACTGGGTATCGAGCCTACGACTGGTGAGACGCATCTGCGTCACCACATCAGCCCGAACGGTTTCTACCGTGGTCGTAAAGTACTGAAGACCAAGAACGACGAGTAATCGACGTCTTGTTTTTTTGTAATATTAAAAGCGGTGCACCGTGCTGGTTAGGCGTGGCGCCGCTTTTTGCATGTCTGCGGCAGCAAGTTCTTTGCACACCGTCATTTTGATTTCTCGTTCGTTGGTGTTGCACCACGCACATTGCCTGCTGCTGCCGGCACCCGTGCCCCAGTACGCCTTCCCAAATGACAATTAAAATTTCCATCGACTGCATGGGCGGCGATCACGGTCCTGCCGTGACGATCCCCGCAGCGATTAGCTTCGCCAAGGCGCAACCTGAAGCCGAACTGATCCTGGTCGGCCTGGAAGACGTCCTGCGCGCCGAGCTCAAAAAACACCATGCCAGCGATCACCCGCGCCTGTCGATCGTACACGCGTCCGAAGTGGTGACCATGGACGATCCGCTCGAAGTGGCCCTGCGCCGCAAGAAGGATTCGTCGATGCGCGTGGCGATCGAACTGGTGCGTGACGGCAAGGCGCAAGTTTGCTGCTCGGCCGGCAATACCGGCGCCCTGATGGCGGTTTCCCGTTACGTGCTGAAAACCATGCCCGGCGTCGACCGCCCGGCCATCTGCTCGATCATTCCCAACGAAAAGGGCGAGCCGACCTATATGCTCGACCTGGGCGCGAACGTCGATTGCGAGCCCCATCACCTGCACCAGTTCGCCATCATGGGATCGGTGTTGTTCTCCGCCATGGAGGGCGTGGTGCGGCCGACCATCGGCCTGCTCAATGTCGGCACCGAAGAAATCAAGGGCAATGAAGTGGTGAAAGCCACCGGCGCCTTGCTGCGCGAAGACCATGCACGCGGCAATCTGAATTTCTACGGCAACGTCGAAGGCACCGATATTTTCAAGGGCACGACCAATGTCGTCGTATGCGACGGCTTTGTCGGGAATGTCACGCTGAAAGCGATCGAGGGCCTGGCGCACTTTTTCAAAGCCACGCTGCGCGAAAGTGTGATGAGCATGATCGGCGCCGTGATCGCCCGCAAATCGCTGAAAAAGCTCAACCCGTCGCGCTACAACGGGGCCAGTCTGCTGGGCCTGCGCGGCCTGGTATTCAAAAGCCACGGTGGGGCCGACGCCTATTCGTATGAATGGGCCCTGAAGCGCTCGTTCGACGCAGCCAAATTCAATGTGCAGGAACGGCTCGCCGGCATGATCGCCGAGCTGATGCCGATGCCGGACGCACCCGCCGCCACCAGCGCGGAAGCGGCCAGCACCTCGATCAAGTAACTAATATGTTTTAACCCAGCAGGACGGCCACATGACTCTGTACAGCAAAATCATCGGTACCGGCAGCTATTTGCCACAACGTCGCGTGACCAACGCCGAACTGGCGGCCGAGCTGGCTGCCAAGGGCGTCGAAACGTCGGATGAATGGATCGTCTCGCGCAGCGGCATCGCGGCGCGCCACTATGCCGCTGCGGACCAGAACGCCTCGGACATGGCCGTTGAAGCCGGTTTGAAGGCACTCGACATGGCAGGCAAGACTCCCGCCGACGTCGATCTGGTCATCGTTGCCAGTTCGACCCCGGATTTCCATGGAAGTTTCCCGAGTACTGCCTGTATCGTCCAGCGCAAGCTCGGCATGACCAATGGCAGCGCCGCATTCGACGTGGCCGCAGTCTGCAGCGGCTTTGTGTATGCGGTGTCGGTTGCCGACGCCTTCATCAAATCCGGCGCCCACAAGCATGTGCTGGTGATCGGCGCGGAAGTGTTTTCGCGTATCCTCAATTTCGAAGACCGTACCACTTGCGTGCTGTTCGGCGACGGCGCCGGCGCCGTGCTGCTGGGCGCGTCGAGCGAGCCGGGCATCCTGGCCACCAAATTGCATGCCGACGGCCGCTACGCCGACATTTTGTCCGTTCCGGGCAACCTGTCGAATGGCGCCATTGCCGGCAGCGGCTATTTGCACATGGACGGCCAGGCCGTCTTCAAGCTCGCCGTGACGGTGCTCGAGCAGGTGGCGGTTGAAACCCTCGAGGCGGCCGGCATGGACGCCGCCGAGATCGACTGGCTGGTGCCGCACCAGGCGAATATCCGGATCATGAAGTCGACCGCCAAAAAGCTCGGCCTGCCACTGGAAAAAATGGTGGTGACGGTGGATCAGCACGGCAACACCTCGGCCGCCTCGATTCCGCTGGCGCTCGATGTCGCCGTGCGCGACGGCCGCATTCAACCTGGTCACAACGTCATGATGGAAGGCGTCGGTGGTGGCTTTACCTGGGGCGCGATTCTCGTCCGCATGTAACATAGGAATCATTCAATGAATAAATTTGCATTTGTCTTTCCCGGCCAAGGGGCGCAAGCCGTTGGCTTCCTGAACGGTTTTGCTGACAACAAGGTGGTTGCGGACACGCTGGTCGAAGCTTCCGACGCGCTCGGCATTGACCTCGGCCGCCTGATCCTGGAAGGCCCGAAAGAAGCGCTCGACCTCACCACGAATACCCAGCCGGTGATGCTGACCGCGGCCGTGGCCGTGTACCGCGCCTGGATCGCTGCGGGCGGCCCGGTGCCGCACGTCGTGGCCGGCCATAGCCTGGGTGAATACTCGGCACTGGTCGCCGCCGGCGTCATCGCCTTTAAAGATGCGGTGCCGCTGGTGCGCTTCCGCGCCCAGGCCATGCAGGACGCGGTGCCGGTCGGGCAGGGCGGCATGGCCGTCGTGCTCGGGCTCGATGCCGACGCCGTGCGCGCGCTGTGCGTCGAAGCCGCCCAGGGTGAGGTGCTCGAAGCGGTCAACTTCAACGAACCGACCCAGATCGTCATCGCCGGCCACATGGGTGCCATTGACCGCGCCTGCGAACTGGCCAAGTCGAAAGGCGCCAAGCGCGCCATGAAGCTGGCCGTGTCGGCGCCGTTCCACTCGTCGCTGCTCGCGCCGGCCTCGGATCGCCTGCGCGATTACCTGGCTGGCATCCCCTTCAACACGCCGCAGATCGCTGTCATCAACAACGTCGATGTGGCCATCGTGAACGATCCGGCCGGCATCAAGGATGCGCTGGTGCGCCAGGCCGCCGGCCCCGTGCGCTGGGTGGAAACCATGCAGAAAATGGCAGCCGACGGCGTCACGCAAGTGATCGAATGCGCACCGAGCAAAGTGCTGATCGGCATGGCCAAGCGCATCGATCCGGTGCTGGTTGGTGAAGCGCTGGTCGACCAGGCTGCCCTGGAGCGCCTGATTGCCGCAATGTCGGCGTAATTGTCGATTAATATAGTGATACAACAAGGACAATCCATGAATCTCGAAAATCAAGTGGCACTGGTCACCGGCGCGACGCGCGGGATCGGTAAAGCCATCGCCCTCGAGCTGGCACGCCAAGGCGCCAAAGTAGTCGGCACGGCCACCAGCGCCGCCGGCGCTGAAGCCATCTCCGCCTACCTGGCAGACTGCGGCGCGGCAGCCGGTAGCAAGGGCGTGGTCCTGAACGTGACCGATGCCGCCAACTGCGCCGCCGTGGTCGACGACGTGCAGAAGAACGTCGGCAGCTTGTCGATTCTGGTGAATAACGCCGGCATCACGCAGGATCAATTGGCCATGCGCATGAAGGATGAGGAATGGGACAGCGTCATCGCGACCAACCTCACGGCAGTCGCACGCCTGTCGCGCGCCGTGCTGCGCGGCATGATGAAAGCCAAATCCGGCCGCATCATCAATATCACCTCGGTGGTCGGCTCGTCCGGCAATGCAGGCCAGATGAATTACGCCGCCGCCAAAGCCGGCGTGGCCGGCATGAGTCGTGCGCTGGCCCGTGAAATTGGCAGCCGCAACATCACCGTCAATTGCGTCGCGCCGGGCTTTATCGACACCGACATGACCAAGTCGCTGGGCGCCGACCAGCACGCGGCATTGATGACCCAGATCCCGCTGGGCCGTCTGGGTGCGCCGGAGGACATCGCCCACGCGGTCGCCTTCCTGGCGGGGCCGCAGGCGGCCTACATCACCGGCACCACCTTGCACGTCAACGGTGGCATGTACATGGGTTGAAGTGGTGCGCCGGCACCCATAAAGTTCCGGTAGATTCACGGTTTTTAGTAGTGCCTTCGGTCGACTTAGCAGCTGTTACCGAAAAACGTTTCAAGGCGCGCAAACCTGATAAAATGCGCGCACTTTCCGCAACACATACCTAATGGAGCCATAACATGTCGGATATCGAACAACGCGTTAAAAAAATCGTCGCTGAGCAGCTGGGTGTTGCTGAAGCAGACATCAAAATCGAATCCTCGTTCGTTGACGACCTCGGCGCAGACTCCCTCGACACCGTTGAGCTGGTAATGGCCCTGGAAGATGAATTTGAAATGGAAATCCCTGACGAGCAGGCTGAGAAAATCACCACCGTCAAGCAAGCCATCGACTACGCAACCGCGCACGTCAAGGCCTAAGCTGTTCATAGCATTCAGGAGAATCGCTTGAGTCGTTCACGCAATCGTCGTGTCGTCATTACCGGCCTGGGCTGTGTTTCACCGATCGGCAATAATATTGCCGATACCTGGAGTGCAGCACTTGCCGGCAAGTCGGGTATTGCCGACATTACCCGGTTCGACGCCACCGCTTTCTCGACCCGTTTTGCGGGCGAAGTCAAAGGCTTCAATATCGATGACTACCTGCCGCCCAAAGAGTCGCGCAATATGGATACGTTTATCCACTTTGGCATGGCTGCGGGTGTGCAGGCGCTGCAGGATTGCGGCATTGTCGTTACCGAAGAAAATGCCGACCGTATCGGTGTGATCATTGGTTCCGGCATTGGCGGTCTGCCGCGCATCGAAGAGCAAAAAGAAGAATACGACAAGCGCGGCCCACGCCGCATTTCGCCGTTCTTCGTCCCAGCCTCGATCATCAACATGATTTCCGGCGACTTGTCGATCAAGTACGGCCTGCGCGGCCCCAACCTTGCCATCGTGACAGCTTGCACCACTGGCTTGCACTGCATCGGTGCGGCTGGCCGCCTGATCGAATACGGCGACGCCGATGTCATGGTGGCAGGCGGTGCCGAGTCGACCATTTCGCCGCTGGGTCTGGGTGGTTTCGCCACGGCGCGCGCTTTGTCGTCACGCAATGATGATCCATCGACCGCGTCGCGGCCATGGGACATGGACCGTGACGGTTTCGTCCTCGGTGAAGGCGCCGGTGTCATGGTGCTGGAAGAGTACGAGCATGCGAAAGCACGCGGCGCGCGTATTTATGCGGAGCTGATTGGCTTTGGCATGAGCGCGGATGCTTACCACATCACCTCGCCAGTCGAAGATGGCGCCGGTGCAAGCCGGTGCATGGTGTCGGCCTTGGCAAATGCTGAACTGAATCGCGATCAAATTCAGTACATCAATGCGCATGGCACGTCGACGCCGCAGGGTGACCTGGCCGAAGTGCAGGGCATCAAGCGCACCTTCGGCGACCACGCCGGCAAGCTGGTGGTCAATTCGACCAAGTCGATGACCGGCCACCTGCTGGGCGGCGCTGGCGGCCTGGAGGCGGTGTTCACCGTGTTGGCGATGTACCATCAGGTCTCGCCACCGACGATCAACATCTTCAACCAGGACCCGGCCTGCGACCTTGATTTCTGCGCCAACACGGCGCGCGAAATGAAGATCGACTACGCGGTCAAAAACTCGTTTGGCTTCGGTGGTACCAACGGTACGCTGGTGTTCAAAAAAGTCTGAACCAGTACAGCCCCTTCCGGTCAAACGGAAGGGGTTTTAGTTTGTGCAGTGCCTCCTGTCGTTCCCTTCCCACTTTCTCATCCATACCAACGCCATGCGCGACATGCATGCTGCTGCCTTGCCGCCCTCGATTTCCCTATCGGTGTCGATTGCGCCGTCGCGCCGCTTGCGCATGCTGCTGTTTCTCGCTGCACTGGTGCATGGCGGTGCTGCCTGGTCGATCCTGTGCGGTGCGCTCGACGTGGCCTGGCCGTGGCTGCTGGCAGGTTGTGCCGGCGTGGCCGCGGTGCTCTGCGCGACGGCCGCGGCCCAGCCTTTGAAGACGCGCCAGATTGATATTTCTAAAGCTGGTGCGCTACGCCTGACGGTACAACAGAAGCTGCCAGAGCCCGGGCGCGCAGTGCGGCTGTTGCCGGGTTCTTTGCTATGGGGAGCGCTGCTGGTGCTGCGTTTCGGCAGCACCGACGATGCGGCGGCGCCCCCGCAGACAATATTAGTTTTGCCCGACAGTACGGGGCGCGAAGCGTTCCGCGCACTGTCCGTGGCGATGCGCGCCATTGCCGGACACAGCAGCGCGAAGGATGGGCAAAAAATACATTGAACTTATTGCAGCGAAACAACTCTTAGATAGTAGGAGCAACGTTTTCGCTGTCCTCAGGGGCTTGCGTGACGAATGAACGCGATGGTGATCAGGTCTTGGTGGCGCGCGTCCAGGCTGGCGAGCGGGAAGCATTCGACCTGCTGGTCGCCAAGTACCAGCGCCGGCTGATGCGGCTGGTCGCGCGTCTGGTGCACGACCCGGCGGAGGCCGAGGACGTGGTGCAGGAAACGTTCATCAAGGCGTTCCGGGCTTTGCGGCATTTTCGCGGCGATTCGGCCTTTTATACCTGGTTGTATCGCATTGGTATCAATACCGCAAAAAATTTTTTGGTAACACAGGGGCGGCGCGCCCCGACCTCGACCGAGGCCGATGCGGAGCGCGCCGAGGGGTTTGATGATGCGGAAAACCTGCGCGACATCAATACGCCGGAATCGGTGTTGGCGAGCAAGCAAATCGCCCACACCGTCAACGCCGCAATGGAAGCGCTGCCGCTCGAATTACGGACGGCAATCGTCCTGCGCGAAATTGAAGGTTTGAGCTACGAAGAGATATCCGAAGTGATGGCCTGTCCCATCGGCACCGTGCGCAGTCGCATTTTTCGCGCACGCGAAGTCATCGCCGAAAAGTTGAGGCCGCTTTTGGATATGCCGGATCAGAAACGCCGGTAGCATCGTGGTGAAAAACGTAACACACGGGGAGCTTAAAAATTCGCAATTTAACGCTGTAATGGAACATTGATGGACACGCACAAAAAAATTCGCGAGCATATTTCCGCTTTCGCCGACGGCGCTTCGCCGGACGCCGATGTGGAGCTGGCCCTGGCTGCTTTGCAAGGAGATGACGGTCGCCAGACCTGGGCCCTGTACCACCTGATCGGCGATGTGCTGCGCGTCGATCCCGGCCCGCCGCTGGCGCCCGGTTTTAACGATCGGCTGGCGGCGCGCTTGGCTGCGGAGCCGCTGCCGGTCAAGAAAGCGCTCAGTGCGGCGCCGGTGGCGGAGGTGGCCAGCGTGCCCTTGGCGAGTGCGTGAGGCTGCGATCGTTGCGCTTGGCGAGCCCGGCATCACGTCGCGACAAACCGTCGATTTTGCCTTACCATAACGCCAAGATCCACCTCTTTTTTCACTCCATGACACGCACATTCGCCAGCCACATCGTCCCGGCCCTGCTGCTCGCAGGCTTCTCCCTCGCGTTCAACGGCCCGGTGCTGGCGGCAGCGCCGGTGCCCACCCCTGTTGTCACCGGCTTGCCCGATTTTACCGACCTGATCGACAAGGTCGGCCCGGCAGTCGTCAACATTCGCACCACCGAAAAAGTACGCCAGGGCCAGGGTGGTACGCCAAATGAAGAAGAAATGCAGGATTTCCTGCGCCGCTTCTTCGGCGGCCAGGCGGTGCCGCGCGGTGGCCGGCGCGCGCCGCAGCAGCCGCAGGAAGAAGAAGTCACGCGCGGCGTCGGCTCCGGCTTCATCATTTCCGACGACGGCTATGTCTTGACCAACGCCCACGTGGTCGAAGGTGCCGACGAAGTCACCGTCACGCTGACCGACCGGCGCGAGTTCAAGGCCAAGGTGCTGGGCAGCGACAAGCGCTCCGATGTCGCCTTGCTGAAGCTGGCGGCCACCAATCTGCCGCGCCTGCGCATGGGCGACTCGAACAAGATCCGTGTCGGCGAGTGGGTCATCGCCATCGGTTCGCCATTCAACCTCGATAACACCGTCACCGCCGGCATCATCTCCGCCAAGGCGCGCGACACCGGCGAATACCTGCCACTGATTCAAAGCGACGTGGCCGTCAATCCCGGCAATTCGGGCGGCCCGCTGATTAATATGCGCGGCGAGGTCATCGGCATCAATTCGCAGATCGCGACGCTCTCGGGCGCCTATAACGGCATTTCTTTTGCCGTGCCGATCGCCGAAGCGATGCGCGTGGCCGATCAGTTGAAAGCCACCGGCCGCGTCACGCGCGGGCGCCTTGGCGTGCAAATTGGTGAGGTCACGCGCGACGTGGCCGAGTCGCTGGGCCTGGGCGCGGCGCGCGGCGCCGAGGTGTCGATGGTCGAGCCGGACGGCCCGGCCGAAAAAGCCGGCATCAAGGTTGGCGACATCATCCTCAAATTCAATGGCCAGGCCATCGACAAGACCCCGGACTTGCCGCGCCTGGTCGGCGCGACGCCGGTCGGCAGCCGCGCCACCGTCACCGTCTGGCGCCGCGGCCAGCAACTCGACGTGCCGGTCACCATTGTCCAGTTGCAGGACGAAGCGGCCAGCGTCAAGCCGACACCCAAAGCGCCGCCCGCCACGGTCGCGCCGAATGCGCTCGGCATGCACGTGTCGGACCTGAGCGCCGCCCAGCGCAAAGCCATGAAAATCGACGGCGGCGTGCTGGTCGACTCGGCAGTCGGCGCGGCGGCGGCGGCCGGTATCAAGGCCGGCGACGTGCTGATGCAGATGAATAACGTCGAAGTGCGCGACGCCGCCAGTTTCAACGCCCTGGCCGCGAAACTCGATCCGAAGAAAAGCGTCGCGGTGCTGGTGCGGCGCGACAACACCACCCAGTTCGTGGTGATCAGGCCGCGTTCGTAGTCGTGCTGGAATTGACGCTGTTTTCGCGCAGCTATTGCCACCTGTGCGAGGAGATGCTGGCAGCCCTGCGCGCCATGGCGTCGCCGCCGCGGCCCTTTCTGGTCACCGTGATCGACATCGATGCGGCGGCCGAGGCGGGCGACGCGGGGCCATTGGCGCGTTTCGACGAACTGGTGCCCGTGCTGTTCGGCGGCCTGCAAGACCCCGAACTGTGCCACTATTTCCTCGATGAATTAGCAGTTCGCAACTGGCTGGCAGGGCCACAACTTTCCTCTTCGTCAGCGTCTTCAGCATAAACCGGGCTTTCAATGTAGAAATCCGGTAAAATGCCAAGGTTCGAGACGCGTCACGTCTGCCGCACACAGCATCTCTCGCTAAATTAGCGCTCGCATTGGGGGGAGTCTCCCAACTGAGCGCTTTTTTCGTATTGCGCTTCCTTTTTGGTTTTGAGTTTGGTTAATGAACAACATACGTAACTTCTCCATCATCGCCCACATCGACCACGGTAAATCGACCCTGGCCGACCGCATCATCCAGATCTGCGGCGGCTTGTCCGACCGCGACATGGAGGCGCAGGTACTCGATTCGATGGACCTCGAGCGCGAGCGCGGGATCACGATCAAGGCCCAGACCGCAGCGCTGCATTACAAGGCGCGCGACGGGGTCATCTACAACCTGAATTTGATCGACACGCCGGGCCACGTCGACTTCAGCTATGAAGTGTCGCGCTCGCTGTCGGCGTGCGAAGGCGCGCTGCTGGTGGTCGATGCCTCGCAAGGCGTGGAAGCGCAGACGGTGGCCAATTGCTACACCGCGCTCGACCTGGGCGTGGAAGTGGTGCCGGTCCTCAACAAGATCGACTTGCCGCACGCCGACCCGGAAAATGCCAAGAAAGAAATCGAGGACGTCATCGGCATCGATGCCAGCGACGCCGCGATGTGCTCGGCCAAGAGCGGCCTGGGCGTGGAAGACGTGCTCGAATCCTTGATCGCGCGCGTGCCGCCGCCAAAAGGCGACCCGAGTGCGCCGCTGCAGGCGCTGATCGTCGACTCGTGGTTCGACAACTATGTCGGCGTGGTCATGCTGGTGCGCGTCATCAACGGCACCCTGAAGCCAAAAGAAAAGATCTTGCTGATGGCATCCGAATCCCAGCAACTTGTGGAATCGGTGGGCGTGTTCAGCCCGAAATCGCAGTCGCTGCCACAGATTTCCGCAGGGCAGGTGGGCTTTGTCATCGCCGGCATCAAGGAATTGAAGGCCGCCAAGGTGGGCGACACCGTCACCCACGTGGCACGACCTGCCGCCGAGCCATTGCCAGGCTTTAAAGAAGTCCAGCCGCAAGTGTTCGCCGGCCTGTTCCCGGTAGAAGCGAACCAGTACGATGCGCTGCGCGACTCGCTGGAAAAGCTGAAATTGAACGATGCCGCCCTGATGTACGAGCCGGAAGTGTCGCAGGCGCTGGGCTTCGGCTTCCGCTGCGGCTTCCTCGGTTTGCTGCACATGGAAATCGTCCAGGAACGCCTCGAGCGCGAGTTCGACATGGACCTGATCACGACGGCGCCGACCGTGGTGTACGAAGTCATCATGCGCGACGGCTCGATGGTGCGCGTCGACAATCCATCGAAAATGCCGGATCCGTCCAAGATCGAAGAAGTGCGCGAGCCGATCGTCACGGTCAATCTGTACTCGCCGCAGGAATATGTCGGCTCGGTGATTACCTTGTGTATCGGCAAGCGCGGCGTGCAACTCGACATGAGCTACCACGGTCGCCAGGTCAAACTGGTGTACGAAATGCCGATGGCCGAAATCGTGCTGGACTTCTTCGACAAGCTGAAATCGACCTCGCGCGGTTACGCCTCGATGGACTACGAGTTCAAGGAATACCGCGCCGCCGACGTGGTCAAAGTCGACATGCTGATCAATAGCGAGAAGGTCGATGCGCTGGCCATCATCGTGCACCGCGCCAACAGCCAGTTCCGTGGCCGCCAGGTTGCCGCCAAGATGCGCGAACTGATCCCGCGCCAGATGTTCGACGTGGCCATCCAGGCCGCGATCGGTGCGAACGTGATTTCGCGTGAAAACGTGAAAGCGCTGCGCAAGAACGTGCTGGCCAAGTGTTATGGCGGCGATATCAGCCGTAAAAAGAAACTGCTGGAGAAGCAAAAGGCCGGCAAGAAGCGCATGAAGCAAGTGGGCTCGGTGGAGATTCCACAAGAAGCTTTCCTGGCAATCCTTCAAGTGGACGATAAATGAGTTTTCAAACCATCCTGAGTAATTTTGCGCTGATCTTGTTCGTGGCCATGGTGGTCACCGGCGTCATCTGGTGCCTCGATGTCTTTATTTTTGCCAGGCAGCGCCGCGCCGCCGCCGGTGCGGCGCTGGCCGCCTACGATGCGCGTCAGGCGAAATTGACCAGCGAAGGCCTGCGCCTCGACGCCGACAATGGCCAGCGCGCCCAGATTGCAGCGGCAATCCTGCGCCAGCCAACCTGGATCGAGTACTCGGGCAGTTTCTTCCCGGTCATCGCACTGGTGTTCATCCTGCGCTCGTTCCTGTGGGAGCCGTTCAAGATCCCGTCGAAGTCGATGGTGCCGACGCTGGAAGTGGGCGACCTGATCCTGGTGAACAAGTACACCTATGGCATTCGCCTGCCGATCCTGAACCAGAAAATTATCCAGATCAACGACCCGCAGCGCGGCGACGTGATGGTGTTTAAATATCCCCAGGACATGACGCAGGATTACATCAAGCGCGTCATCGGCGTGCCGGGTGATAAAATCACCTACGAAAACAAGCGTCTGACGGTCAATGGCAAGCCAGTGACGTACGCGCCGATGAGCGATTACCTCGATTCGGACCGTCCGGTTTACTACAAGCAGTTCATGGAAGACTTGCCGGGGCAGCAACACCGCATCTTGAATATGGACGATCGGGGGCCGTTTGATGTTGCATCGGTGGCGAATTTCCCCCATCGTGACAACTGCCAGTACTCTTACGACAAATTTACCTGTATCGTTCCGGAAGGAAATTATTTCATGATGGGTGATAACCGTGACGACAGCGCGGATAGCCGGTTTTGGGGTTTTGTTCCGGATAAGAATATCGTCGGCAAGGCGTTCTTCGTCTGGATGAATCTCGGTGATCTGAAGCGCATCGGCGGCATCCATTAAAACCCCATCCGGAGGATTTTAAGATGCAAGTTTTTCGTAACAAGCAGCGTGGCGTTTCACTCAGCGGCCTGATTTTTGTCATTGCTATTATCGGTGTCATCGCGGTATTCGGCATGCGTACCGTGCCGAGTTATATCGAGTACAAAGCCATCAAGAACAGCATCGCCGTCGCAAAAGCGAGCGGTGGTTCGGTGCAGGAAATGCGCACCAGCTTCGACAAGAACGCCGACGTCGCGTATATCACCACGATCGCCGGACGCGACCTGAATTTCACCCGTGACAGCGGCCAGGTCGAAATCAGCTTCGCTTACGAAAAACGCCTGCCGATCGCGGGTAACGTCAGCCTGGTGATCGATTATTCCGGCACCACCGATCCAAGCGGCGTCGTTGCGGAGCTATCGGCAACACCGCCAAAATAAGGTTTTACGCAGTTAGCAGATAGTTAGGCCATGAATTGACAATGAATCTCCAGTTATTGCAGACCCGCCTCGGTTACACGTTTCAGGATGCTGGCTTGTTGCAGCAAGCCCTGACCCATCGCAGCCACAGCGCCACGCATAACGAGCGCCTCGAATTTCTGGGCGACTCCGTCCTGAACTGCGTGGTCGCCTCGATCCTGTACGAACGCTTTGCCGCGATCGACGAGGGCGACCTGTCGCGCTTGCGCGCCAACCTGGTCAAGCAGCAGTCGCTGTTTGAAATTGCCCAGCGCCTCGAACTGTCGCAGTTCCTGCGCCTCGGCGAGGGCGAGTTGAAGTCGGGCGGTTTTCGCCGTCCCTCGATCCTGGCCGACACGCTCGAAGCCTTGCTGGGGGCGATTTTCCTCGACAGCGGTTTCGACGCGGCCAGTCGGGTGATCCGCGCGTTCTATATTCCCATCCTCGACTCGGTCGACCCGCGCACGCTGGGCAAGGATGCCAAGACCCTGCTGCAGGAATTTTTGCAGAGTAAAAAAATCCCGCTGCCGACGTACAACGTCGTCGCCACCCACGGCGCCGCGCACAGCCAGGAATTCGAAATCGAATGCCTGGTTCCGCGCCTGAATATCCAGGTGTACGGCCGCGGCGGCAGCCGCCGCGCCGGCGAGCAGGCCGCCGCCAAACTGGCGCTCGACGCCGTCGGCCACAGTGCCGCGAAAGGCAACAAAGCCGCCGCGCCTGCGCGCAAACCCAAGCCACGCGCCGCCCAGCTCAAGCTGGCCGGCATTGCCACCATTCAAAGCGACAGCAGCTTCGATTCCAGCCCGGACGTCGCCACGCATCTCGAAGGAACGACGTCCGTATGAACACCGAATTGACCACCCCTGACACCACGCCCGACACCGCTTTCCACTGCGGCTACATCGCCATCGTCGGCCGCCCGAACGTGGGCAAGTCGACGCTGATGAACGTACTGATCGGCGCCAAGGTGTCGATTACGTCGCGCAAGGCGCAGACCACGCGCCACCGCATTACCGGCATCCAGACCCGCGACGACGCCCAGTTCATTTACGTCGACACGCCGGGCTTCCAGACCCGCCATGCGAATGCGCTGAACAAGACACTGAACAAAACGGTCACCGGTAGCTTGATCTCATCGGACGTAATCCTGTTCCTGGTGGAAGCGGGCACCTTCGGGCCGGCCGACCAGCAAGTCATCGACCTGCTGCCATCGGACGTCCCGGTGATCCTGGTGATTAACAAATCGGACCGTGTCAAGGATAAAGCCGCGCTGATGCCGTTCGCGCAGAAAGTGGCGGCGCTGCATAATTTCGCCGCCATCGTCCCGGTCTCGGCGAAATTGCGCTTTCAGACCGATGCGCTGGAACGCGAAATTCGCACGCGCCTGCCGGAAAATCCGCCAGTGTTCGGCCCGGACGATATCACCGACCGCAGCGAAAAATTCCTGGCCGCAGAGATTGTGCGCGAAAAAGTGTTCCGCCTGCTGGGCGATGAATTGCCCTACACCAGCACCGTCCTGATCGAGCAGTTCGAGCAGGAAGGCGACCTGCGCCGCGTGTTCGCCGCCATCCTGGTCGAGCGCGACACCCATAAATCGATGATCATCGGTAACAAGGGTGCACGATTGAAAGACATTTCGACCCAATCGCGCCTGGACATGGAAAAACTGTTTGGCGGACCGGTGTACCTGGAAATTTGGGTCAAGGTCAAATCCGGCTGGGCCGACAATGAAGCCGGCTTGCGCGCCTACGGCTACGAATAAGCCCGTGCAAGCGGCCGTGGCCGACGCTCCCGCCAGTCGGGACGTCGTCGCGCAAGCTGCCGATCAGGCCGCCGCGCGCACGGCTGCCATCAACACTGCCGCTGCGCTGCCCAAGCGCAGTCGCGCGCCAGTGCGCGACCACCGCGTCAGCGGCCAGCCCGGCTTCGTGCTGCACAGCTACCCCTACAAAGAAACCAGCCTGATCATCGACATGATGACGCGCGACTTCGGTCGCGTGGCGCTGGTGGCCAAGGGCGCCAAGCGGCCCCATTCGCAGCTGCGCGGGGTGCTGCAAACCTTTCAGCCCTTGTCGGTCTCGTGGACCGGAAAATCGGAGTTGCGCACCCTGACCGACGCCGAGTGGGTCGGCGGCATGCTGCCGATCGAAAAGAACGCACTGTTGTGCGGCTTTTACGTCAATGAATTGCTGGTCAAACTGCTGGCACGCGACGATGCCCATCCGGCCTTGTTCGACCACTATGTCTCGACCTTGAACCAGTTGGCGCACAATGAAACCGCGCAGATCGTCTTGCGAAAATTCGAACGGGCCCTACTTAAAGAGACTGGGGTCGCGGCCGATTTGACGCGCGACACGGAGCAGCGCGGCGCCGTGCTCTCTGAACAAGAATATGTGGTCGACCCGGAGCGCGGTGCGCGGCTGGCGCGCGCGTCCGATACCTGGCCGCGCGTGCTCGGTAAAACCCTGCTCGACATGGACCGCGAAGATTATCGCGATGCGCAGACCCAGGCGCAAAGCAAGCAGTTGATGCGTTTTTTGCTGGCGCATCAACTGGGTGGCAACCCCCTCAACACGCGCCAGATCCTGATCGACCTGATGCAACTATAAGAATTCACCATGAGCTTTTTGCAACCTTCCGGCACGGTCATCGACCTCGGCGTCAACATCGACCACATCGCCACCGTGCGCAATGCGCGCGGCACGCGCTACCCGGACCCGATCCGCGCCGCCTTGCTGGCCGAACAGGCCGGCGCCGACCTGATCACCTTGCACCTGCGCGAAGACCGCCGCCACATCAAGGACGCCGACGTTCTGGCGATGCGTCCGCAACTGATGACGCGCATGAATCTGGAAGCGGCCGTCACGCAGGAAATGATCGACTTCGCCTGCCGCGTGAAACCGCAGGATGTCTGCCTGGTGCCGGAGCGGCGCGAAGAAGTGACGACTGAGGGTGGACTCGACGTGGTGCGCTACTACAAGCAGGTGGAGGCGGCCGTGAAACAGCTGCAAGGGGAGGGCATTCGCGTGTCCCTGTTCATTGATGCCGACGAGCAGCAGATCGCCGCCACCGCCGCCCTGGGCGCCCCCGTCATCGAGTTGCACACGGGCCGTTACGCAGAGGCAGAAGGCGCTGCGGTTGCGCCCGAACTTGAACGCATCCGCGCCGGCGCCCGTTTCGGCGTGGCGCAGGGCCTGGTGGTGAATGCCGGCCACGGCTTGCACTACACGAACGTCCAGGCGATTGCCCAGTTGCAGGATATCCGCGAGCTGAACATCGGTCATGCGATCGTCGCCCACGCCCTGTTTGCAGGCTGGGAAAATGCCGTGCGCGAAATGAAGGCGATCATGGTCGCGGCGCGCCTGGGGGTGACGCTGCGATGACGACGATCTACGGCATCGGCACGGACATCGTCCAGATCTCGCGCGTGGCGGCGGCACTGGGACGCAACGAGCGCTTTGCCGAAAAGATCCTCGGCCCGGAAGAGCTGGTCAAGTTCCACGCGCGCCGCGCCAAGAACGAGATCCGCGGCCTGCGCTTTCTCGCCACCCGGTTCTCGGCCAAGGAAGCGTTCTCGAAAGCCATCGGCCTGGGCATGCGCATGCCGATGACCTGGCGCTCGGCCCAGATGCTCAATGCACCGAGTGGCAAGCCGGTGATCGTTTGCAGTGGCGCGCTGGCAGCATTCATGGATGAACATCAACTCACGGCGCAAGTGACCATCAGCGACGAGGCCGACTACGGCGTCGCGTTCGTGATCGTCACCGCCGCAGCGTGAGCAAGTTAAAGACAAGCAATGACTGAAGAAGTATTCCCCGCTGTAAAAGTCGATCCGCGCGCGCAGGTGCTGGCGACGGTGGCCAAGTTACCGAATCTGCCCGGCGTGTACCGCTATTTCGATGCGAATGACGCCGTGCTGTACGTCGGCAAGGCGCGCGACCTCAAAAAACGTGTCTCGAGCTATTTCCAGAAGAACCTGTCCAGCCCGCGCATCGCGATGATGGTCGAGCGCATTGCGCGCCTGGAAACCTCGGTCACCAACAGCGAAGCGGAAGCGCTGATCCTGGAAAACAACCTGATCAAGACCCTGAAGCCGCGCTTCAATATTTTGTTCCGGGACGACAAGTCGTATCCGTATCTGAAGATCACCGGCGGCGCGGTGCCGCGCATGGCCTACTACCGCGGCGCCGTGGACAAGCGCAACCAGTACTTCGGCCCCTTCCCGAGTGCCTGGGCGGTCAAGGAATCGATCCAGATCCTGCAAAAGGTGTTCATGCTGCGCACCTGCGAGGACAGCGTGTACGCCAACCGCACGCGTCCGTGCCTGCTGCACCAGATCGGCCGCTGCAGCGGCCCGTGCGTAAAACTCATCACGCCGGAGGATTACCAGGTCGATGTCGACAATGCCGGCAAATTCCTGCGCGGGCGCCAGAGCGAAGTGCTGGCCGACCTGGAAAAGAAGATGCACGCTTTTGCCGAGCAGCTCAAATTCGAGCAGGCCGCTGGCGTGCGCAACCAGATCCAGTCGCTCTCGCGCGTGTTGCACCAGCAGAGCATGGAAACGACCGGCGACGCCGACGTCGACATCATTGCAGTGGTGTTGCAGGGCGGGCGCGCCTGCGTCAACCTGGCCATGGTGCGGGGCGGGCGCCACCTGGGCGACCGCGCCTATTTCCCGTCGCAAGTGGAAGCGGCCGCAGTCGATGACGACACCAGCCTCGACTGCGAAGTGCTGGCGGCCTTCCTGGCCCAGCACTACACGGAAAAATTCGTTCCCGGCTGCCTGATCTTGAATATCGAGTTCAACCAGCCCGCCTTGATGGTGGCGCTGACCGAACAGTGCGGACACCGCATCAACCTGATTTTTCAGCCGCAGGGGCAACGCCGCCAGTGGCTTGAGCTGGCCCAAAAGGGCGCGGAAATTTCGCTGGCGCGCTTGTTGTCGGAACAGGGATCGCAGCAATCGCGCACGCGCGCGCTGGCTGACGCGCTGACGCTGGAAATGGACGATCTGGATGCGCTGCGCGTCGAGTGCTTCGACATCAGCCACACCGGAGGAGAGGCGACGCAGGCTTCGTGCGTGGTGTTCCAGCACCACGCCATGCAGAACGGCGAATACCGGCGCTACAACATCAATGGCATCACACCGGGCGACGATTATGCGGCGATGCGCCAGGTGCTGATGCGGCGTTACGAAAAAATCGTGAATGGCGAAGGCGTGATGCCGGACGTGGTGTTGATCGACGGCGGCAAGGGGCAGGTCGAACAGGCGCGCTCGGTGTTTGCCGAGCTGGGGCTGGACATCAGCCTGATCGTCGGCGTGGCAAAAGGCGAGGGCAGGCGGGTTGGCCTGGAAACGCTGGTGTTTGTCGATGGCCGCGCAGCGCAGGAGCTGGGCAAGGAATCGGCGGCCCTGATGCTGGTCGCGCTGATCCGCGACGAAGCGCACCGCTTCGCCATCACTGGCATGCGCGCCAAGCGTGCCAAGACACGCCAGGCGTCGCGCCTGGAGGAAATCGAGGGGATTGGGGCCAAACGGCGCCAGCGCCTGCTGGCGCGCTTTGGCGGGCTGCGCGGCGTGGTCGACGCCAGCGTGGAAGATTTGATGTCAGTCGAAGGCATATCGAGCACACTGGCCGAGGAAATCTACCGCCAGCTACACTGACAGACTGGAATTGTGTCGGCATGTTGCTGGGCGCGTGCATAACTGGTCTATACGACAATAGCCATGTAGACTGTTGCCGCATATATTCTTAACGCTTAGCCCAGATCGCCCCTATGCCTTTTAACATTCCGATTCTCCTGACCTGGCTGCGGGTTGCACTGATTCCCCTGGTAGTAGGCGTCTATTATTTGCCGGTGCACTGGCTGCCGCGCTCCGACCAGGACCTGGCCGCCACGCTGGTCTTCATCGTCGCGGCCCTCACCGACTGGCTGGACGGCTTCCTGGCGCGCCGCTGGAACCAGACCTCGGCCTTTGGCGCCTTCCTCGACCCGGTGGCCGATAAATTGATGGTGGCCGGTGCCTTGCTGGTGCTGGTGCACCTCGACCGCGTCGACCATTTCATCGCGTTCATCATCATCGGCCGCGAAATCGCCATCTCGGCGCTGCGCGAGTGGATGGCCCAGCTGGGTGCATCGCGCTCGGTGGCGGTCAGCTCGATCGGCAAGATCAAGACAGCAGCGCAGATGACGGCCATCCCCTTGTTGCTGTTTCACGACGTGGCCTTCCATCTGGTCGATACCCAGGAGCTGGGCACCTGGCTGATGTACATTGCCGCCATCCTGACCGTGTGGTCGATGTTCTACTACATGCGCCTGGCCTGGCCGCTGATCAAGGAAAAATCCATTTAGGCAAAATGGGTGAAGAAGGTTCCTTGACAAGCCCCATGGATCATCTATAATGCGGGCCTGTTGTGAACGAAGCAGCACGAAGAGCCAAGCGGGAGTAGCTCAGTTGGTAGAGCGCAACCTTGCCAAGGTTGAGGTCGAGAGTTCGAGCCTCTTCTCCCGCTCC
>NZ_JAQQPS010000035.1:0-43796 GCF_036688685.1 Massilia sp. S19_KUP03_FR1
GTCATCAAGTCGCGATAAAACGTCTCATTCCCTTTCCAGGCCGACAGCGGGATAGCGCCGGAAAAACTTGCAACGCCAGCCGGCAGCACGAAGCAAAGCACCAGGTATCTCATCGGTACTCCGGCACTTTCCAGCAAGCCTTCGTATTCAGTGAATACAGCCGCACCAAGATTGCCAGTGACGCGTTTTGGAGCCGCTACCGGGACGAGCAGTGGCATGGCGCCATGAATACCGGCAAGCCGGGTGTTGGCCCACGTCTCGAGGTCCATCGCAGAGCCGGCATAGACTGCCGCCGTGAATTGTGCCGCTGCCACCGGATCAGTTACCTGGAAATACTGATCATCGCTCTCGTCTTGATAGTACGATGGTGCGGTAAAAACCAGGCCAAATGCCGGGCTGGCAAAGTTAATCCAAGCAATCGATGCTGGAATATTTGTGTCGGGTGAGGTGCGCATGCTGTGTTTATTTATGCGTGTGACCCATTAAGACGTTTTTAGTAATGAATTCTTCATCAAATCCATCTGTACGCATGCGTTGTTCAAAACGCCGCATAAATTCACTCTCCATCGGCAACTCGGAAAAAACAAAATTCGCGAATGGAGCAATCCAGATAGAGTGTTCAAATTGCGGAATGGCCAACCCGCGTAACGACCGGAGACGCATTAACAGCATCATTTCTATTGGTGTGTAACGCCAAATACCACCCGAAAATTCCATGTCGACGTTATCGCGACAGCGCGTGGTGTGGAAGTTGCAGGTCGCTACGCATAAGTCAACGAGCACCGCCGGGTCGGGATTGTTCCAACTGGACAATAAATTACCCAAAGGAGAATTACTCAACAATAACGCCAATTCCTTCGGAAAAGATTCCTGAAGAAAATCGGCCGCCATCAGTAAAACAAAAACAAAAATAGGATACCTATCATCCAGCGAATACCAACCTCGCTTGCAAGCCACTGTCAGCAATCGCATGAGCGGCAAAGCTGAGGAATCACCAATGATTACACCCAATGCGACTGCAGGAATTATCTGAATATCCATCCTACTTAATTGCCTGCCTACCCTCTCAGGCGATCTTATATGTACGTATAAGCTGATCAATTCTTGAAGCCGAATAGCTGCGTATACTTCTTCCGCCGTCCGAACATCAAAAACGCCTTCGATCACAGCAGCGGCCTCTAATTTAAATGCATTTAATAGTCCGTACATTTCAACCTGGAACGACAAATCTCGCTCCCACCGCTTATATTTGGACCAATCTTCATCCGGAGCGGAGAGAGTCCCTGTTAAAGCATACTGATCGAGTTCTTCACGTGTCGGCTCGATAGATGCATCATACCATTCTTTTTTATTTTTAAGATGTGCTTTCCAACCCGCCTTCCAACGGGCATCCAGTACTGGGCCATCAGCAATTTTCTTCATCGTCGAATTCCTTTTTTAACTTGTAAAATTTTACTCGCCATTCATTTTCAGCTCGATGCCCGGGTTCATACATCTGCTTGCCGATTACTTCGAAACTAGCCAGAATTTTTGCAATTATCCAAATATGCGCTTCAACTCATCTACCAACGCGTTTCCAACTGACCCTGTCAATCGCCTCATCCATTCTTCGAGCGATTCGCTTGCACTGGCACCAGGCATTCGAGCGTTGCTGATATTAAGGAATACCAGCCCACTTCCAACAACCGGCGTGGACACGCTAGCGCTAATGAGATCTGTCGGGCTGCTTGCGACAACTGAAATATCGGCCAAATAGCTCACCTATGGGTTGCCGCCGACTGGCGTTGCGCAGCCAGGACTATTCAGCACCACCACAGCCAATTCACGCATCGTCGTCGCAGTGCTCCCATTTTCCGAATGAAAACTGGTGGCGCTTATCTGCAGATTGATACTGCCCGTAAAATTTCGCGGCGGCGTCAACACGAGCTTCGCTAAATTCCATCCGCTGACATCAACCGCCTGCGAGGTGCTTGCGATAACGACTCGCTTAACACCATCCGTGATTACCGCACCCACTGGCAGCCCAAGCAATTCCGTCTTCAACTTGCCGCCATCGTCGCCAATCGCGAGGCTTGCGCCAAGCACAGGCAAGACGATTGCGCCATTTATGAAACCATACGCGACATTAGCACTGGCCGGCAAGGTTTGACGACTCTCAGTCGTATCGATCATCGCGCCTTTGGCAGTACTTGTGTCGCCGGCGCCTTCAGCTGGATCCGCAAGCTGCGTGGCCTGCCGTTACCTTTGAAGCTGAAGCTCAATGCTTCCCAGTTCAGGCCGTTGGTGCCACCCGCGCTTGCATAGCTGCCGATCTGGATACCATCGAGATACACACCGATGCGTGCGTTGGCAGCAGTCAATCCGAGCGCCGCTGCATAATCGAGCGTGAACGAATACGTGGCGCCGTCAATGGTCTCGATGTCACGCTCGATGCCAGGGGCATCGTAGTAACTGCTCACGCCGCTGTTGACGCCATTTGTCAGCGCCAGCCACTGCTCACCCGCGCCCTGTGCTGCATTAACGGTGATGTTGCGGCCGGCGGCATTCTGCATGCGGTCGCCGTTGCTCCAGACAATAAAAGATTCATGCTTGGTGTTGCGCACCTCGACGCCATCCCAGCCGCTGAATTGATCGATGTTTATGACGATGGCGCCCGTCGTGAGATCGAGCACATTTCCTAGCTGGTGTCGATGAGCACACGACTGTGTATCAGGCGTGCCTCCGATGGTCGTGGCGACACTCTGTCAGTACTTCATTGATCACCCCTGCCGCCCGCACGCCTGTGTGCTCGCAGTTGTTCCAATTGCTGCTGCGCTTCTATATGTCCCATTTCCGCTGCAATCCGGCAATGCTGAAACGCTTTTTCGTCGTCTTCCGTCAGACCGAAACCCTGCGAGAACGCGACTGCGAGCGCAAAATGCCCCCGCGCGCTGCCCAGTTCGGCAGCTTTGCTCCACCATATTGCGGCCTGCTCGGCACTGCCGGTGCACCCCCAACCATTCGCATAGCAAACGCCTAAAGTCGCCTGCGCGTCCGGGTGACCTTGATCAGCCGCCTTTCGGTACCATTCGACGCTCTCGACTGCGCGGTCAGATGTCGCGTCTTCGGTCTGCGCTGCCAATGTCGATGCCAGCACAAATTGCGCCTGCCGGTCGCCAGCCGCGGCGGCCAACTTCAAAGCGAGCAGATCTACGCCTTCATCTGACGTACCCCGGACCTCGTACTTTGAAAGACGCTCTGTCATCAAGTCGCGATAAAACGTCTCATTCCCTTTCCAGGCCGACAGCGGGATAGCGCCGGAAAAACTTGCAACGCCGGCCGGCAGCACGAAGCAAAGCACCAGGTATCTCATCGGTACTCCGGCGCTTTCCAGTACGCCTTCGTATTCAGCGAATACAGCGGCGCCAAGATTGCCAGTGACGCGCTTGGGCGCTGCCACCGGCGCGAGCAGCGGCATGGCGTCGTGAATACTGCCGAGTCGGGCTTTCGCCCATGTCGCGAGGTCCATCGCTGACCCCGCATAGACTGCTGCGGTAAATTGCGCCTCTGCTGTCGGATCAGTTACCTGGAAATAGTGCTTATCACTATCGTCCTGGTAATGGGACGGTGCCGTAAAAACCAGCCCAAGTACGGGACTGGCAAAGCTTTGCCAGGTAATCGACGCTGCAAGGCTTGTTTCGGATAGGGTGGACATTCTGTATTTAATTACCTGTGTTTTCTATCAAGACATTTTGCGTGATGAATTCTTCGTCAAATCCATCTGTACGCATGCGTTCTTCAAAACCCAGCATCAATTCGCTGTCGATTGGGGGTTCGGAAGGAACAAAATTCGCGAAAGGCGCTATCCAGAGTGGATGTTCAAAGTGTGGTATCGCCAAGCCGCGTAACGTCCGGAGGCGCATCAGCAGCATCAGTTCGACCGGTGTGTAACACCAATTCCCATTGGCAAATTCCATGTCTGTGCCCGACCGACAGCGAGTGGTATGGAAGTTGGACGCCGCTACGCACAATTCGACGAGCGCCGTTGGGTCCGGGTCATCCCACCTGGACAACAAATCCCCCAGTGGCGAACTACGCAACAATGCCGCCAATTCTTTCGGCAATGATTCCCCAAGAAAATCTGCTGCTATCAACAGCATGAAGACATAAATCGGACAACTGTCATCCAGGGAATACCAACCCCGTCGGCACGCCACAATCAGTAAGCGCATGAGCGGGAGTGCCGAATCATTGCCGACAATCACTCCCAAGGACACTGCAGGCATCACTCGAATATTAAGCGTGCTTAATTGTCTACCTAACCGTTCAGGAGATTTTATATGCACGTACAATATACTAAGTTCTTCGAGACGAATAGCGGCATATATTTCTTCGGCCGCTCGAATATCAAAAATATTATCGATTCTGGCCGACGATTCCAAATCGAACGCTCTTAGGAGGCCAAACATCTCAAGCTGCGATGATATATGGCGCTCCCACCGTTTGTATTTTGACCAATCTTCATCCGGATTTAATAAATCTCCCTTCGAAGCATACAGATCCAGTTCTTGACGTATTGCACCGATATAGACGTCATACCATTCTTTTCCATTTTTTAAATATGCTTTCCAACCTGCCTTCCAGCGGGCATCAAGACTTGGCCAACCCGTAACTTTCATCACCATCAACTCACCTTTTTTCATATTTTAAAGAAATGAACTGAAAGCACCTTCAGCTCATGCATCGATTTTTATAGATCCGAATATCGATCACAAGATAGATATCCGGCGAAATATGTCTACATCATCCAAATACGCGCTTCAACTCATCTATCAGCGCATTTCCAACGGACCCAGTCAGGCGCCGCATCCAGTCTTCGAGCGATTCATTTGCGCTGGCAACAGGCAGCGAATCTCCGCCGATCGCAGAGATAGCGATGCCATTCCCGATAATCGGCGCAGTGACGCTGGCAGTGATGAAGTCTACCTGGCTGCTTGCGAAAATGGCAGTATCGGCCAGATAGTTCACATACGGGCTGACGCCCGCTGGTGTTTCGCAACTGGCACCACTGAGCACCACCAAAGCCAATTCGCGCGTGATCGTCGCACTGCTTCCATTTTCTTGATGAAAACTGCTCGCACGTACCTGCAGAGCAATGCTTCCCGTAAAATTTCGCGGCGGCGTCAATGTGAGCTTTGCGAGGTTCCAGCTGCTGATGTCGACGCTTTGCGAATTGACACCGATGACAACACGTTTCAAGCCATCCGAAATCACAGCGCCAACCGGCAAGCCCAGCAACTCCGTTTTTAGCATTCCCCCTGTATCATTTGTTGCCAAACTCGCAGCAAGCACCGGTAATCCGATTGCGGCATTCATGAAACCATACGCGACATTGGCACTGGCCGGCAAGGTTTCGACGACTCTCAGCGCATCGATCATCGCGCCCTTCGCCGTTCCTGTGTCGCTGGTGCCTTCAAGCTGGATCCGCAAGCTGCGTGGATTGCCGTTACCTTTGAAGCTGAAGCTCAATGCTTCCCAGTTCAGGCCGTTGGTGCCACCCGCGCTTGCATAGCTGCCGATCTGGATACCATCGAGATACACACCGATGCGTGCGTTGGCAGCAGTCAATCCGAGCGCTGCTGCATAATCGAGCGTGAACGAATACGTCGCCCCGTCAATGGTCTCGATGTCGCGCTCGATGCCAGGGGCATCGTAGTAACTGCTCACGCCGCTGTTGACGCCATTCGTCAGCGCCAGCCACTGCTCGCCCGCGCCCTGTGCTGCATTGACGGTGATGTTGCGGCCGGCGGCATTCTGCATGCGGTCGCCGTTGCTCCAGACGATGAACGCTTCATCCTTGGTGTTGCGCACCTCGGCGCCGTCCCAGCCGCTGAACTGATCGACGTTCAGTACGGTGGCGCCGGTCGTGAGATCGAGCACATTTTCCCAACTCGTGTCGACGATGACACGGCTGATGCTGGCGCCGCCTGGCGTTACGGTCAGCACCGGCACCTGCGCCACGCCTTCGATATCGACCAGGAGAGTCCGGCTGACGACTGCCTTGCTGCCCGTCGCCGTTTCGGTCGTCGTCGCGTTCAGTTGCAAGGTGAGCTTGCCGTTGAAACTGGCGGGTGGCGTGATTGCCAGCGCGTAGGTGTTCCAGCCGGTAATGTCGGCCAGCGGCGCCTGGGCCGTCACCGTAAAGTTGTGCGTACCGTCGGTCAGCTTGGTGCCGACTGGCAGACCTGCCAGCGACAACGCCAGCTTTTCGGAACCGTCGGTGTCAGCCAGGCTGGCTTGGATACCCTGCAGCAGCACAGCGCCGCCCTGCACGCCATGGTTCAACTTCACGGTTTCGTTGAGTGAAATGTTATCGAGCATCATGCCGCGCCCGTCCGCATCACGGGCGGTGGCTGCTGTCACGATACGGATCACCTGGTTGCCGCCCGTGCCGACGAAGTTGGCGACGGCATGTTGCCAGTTCAGTGCCGTGTTGCCGCTGGTGTTGTCGAAACTGGCGATCAGCACGTTATCGAGGTAGACCGCAATCCGCGTCGTATTACTGCCGAAGCCCAGGCGTCCGGCCAGGTCGAAACTCAGGCTGTAACTGGCGCCCTTCTCGGTGGCGACCTGGCGGGCGATACCGAGGGTCTGGTACTGGCTGCCGCCGGCATCGTTGATCTCGAGCCAGTTGCTGCCACCGGCGGTCGCTGCGCTTACGGTACGGGTGCGATCGTTGGCATCCGCCATCTGGTCGCCGCTGGTCCAGATCTCAAACCCGTCCCTGCCCCCAGTGATGCCCGTGCCACGGGCATCGGTGCCGGTGATCAGCGACCAGCCGTCGAACACGCCCTGGTTGACCAGGGTCGACTGGTTGTCGACGTTGCGTGCCGACTCCCAACCCGTGTTGAACACCTCGCGCTGAACCGTGTCGCCCAGCAGTTGCAGTTGCGCCGCATCGGCAACCGCCGCAATGTCGATGTCGACATGCGACAGGACCGGTGCAGCATGGCCGTCGGAGACGCTGTAGCCAAGACGCGCGTAATGTGCACGCTGGTTACCATAGCCGGCTGCGGCGTAGCCTGACCCACCCGAGGCGTTTGCCAGCGGGACGAAACGCAGCTTGCCGGCATCCAGGTCCGCCTTGGTGAAGCCCATGCCGACGGTCGCAGCGGTCCAGGCGCCGCTGCGCAGGACCTGCAAATTGCCCTGCGCAGGCAGTTCGATCACCGTGATGGTCAAGGCGTCGCCGTCGGCGTCCTGCACCGCGAAATCGCTCCAGCGCATGACCAGTGCCGTATCCTCGACACCGGTTGCGACCGATACCTGCGCCGTTGGTGCACCATTGAGCGGTGTGACGGTCAAGCGTACCGTCGCCACGTTCGAATCGAGCTTGCCGTCATTGATAACGTAGGTGTAGCTGTCCTGGCCGGCGTAGTTCGCTGCCGGACGGTAGCTGACGCTGCCGTCTGCGTTGACAGTCAGCGTGCCGTGGACAGGACCGCTGACCACGCGCACTGCCAGCTTGTCACCGTCGATGTCGAACGCGGAAGCGAGCGGCTGGAGCGATACGGCCGCGCCTTGCACCATGCTGGCCGACAGGTCGATTGCAACCGGCGCATCGTTCACCGGCAGCACGGTAATGCGCAATGTTGCGCTGTTGGAGAACAGCGCGCCGTCACGCAACCTGAATTGCACTGTGTCGTCACCGTTGAAGTTCGCCGCCGGGGTGTAGCGATAGCGGCCGTCCGCTTGCCGCACAAGGGTACCGTGCAGCGGTGCGGCAAATACTTCGGCGTCCAGCGTGATGCTGTCCACGTCGTAGCCCAGCGTACGCAGGTCGACGACGATCGTACCGTCTTCGTCGAGCGTCACCGTGCCATCCTGTGCGACAGGCGCATCGTTCACTGGCGTGACTACCAGGTTCACCGTGACGACGTTCGAATCGGCCTGTCCATCGCTGATACGGTAAGTGAAGCTGTCGGCGCCCGCGTAGTTCTGTGCCGGACGGTAGATGAAGGTGCCGTCGGCGGCAATGCTCACGCTGCCGTGTTGCGGCCCCGTGACCACGTATGCGCTCAGCGTGTCGCCGTCGATGTCGGATGCGCCCGTCAACGGGTCGAAACTGACCGCGTCGTCTTCGTCCAGCGTCAGGTCGCGTCCCGTGAGTACAGGGGCATCGTTGACCGGTTGCACGTCGATATGCAGCAGCGCTTCGGCCGAATCCAGCTCGCCATCGTTGAGGACAAAGCGTATGCCTTCCTCGCCGAAGTAGTTAGCCTCCGGACGGTAGAGCCACCGGCCGTCATCCTGGCGCGTGAGCGTGCCGTGCGCCGGCATGCCGGTCACGCGCACACTCAGGGCGTCGCCATCGGCGTCGGTGCCGAAGGCAGCGAAGTCGAGCATGATGCTGCCGTCTTCGAGCATCGTCATGCTGGCATTGTGCGCGGTCGGGGCCGTGTTCGATAACAGGACCGTGAATCGCACTGTGACGGGTGTGGACGTGCCGGTGCCGTCGTCGGCGACATACGTGAATGCATCGATGCCGGCATAGGCCGCGTCGGCCACATAGGTCCAGGTGCCGTCTGCATTTTCGAGGATGCTGCCATGCCCGGGCTGGATCAGCACCCGAGCGGTGAGCGCATCGCCGTCGGCATCGGTGACACCGGCCAGCGGATTGAAGGACCATGGCGCACCGGCGGTGACCGTTGCGTCGATCAGGCCTTGTTCGGCAAAGGGCACGTCGTTAACCGGACGCACCGTGATGCGGACGGTGGCAACGTTGGACTGGCCGTCGCTGCTGGTGAAACGATACGTGAAGCGGTCTTCGCCGTGGTAGTTCTCCTCAGGAACGTAGCGCGGTTGCCCTGCAGCGTCGAGTGTCACGACACCATGCAAAGGGCCGGCGACGATCTCGACCACGGGCGCAACGGGACCGCCCGGAAGATCGTTGGCGAGTACCGGGACAGTGACCGCAGTATCCTCATCGATCATGATCGTGTCGTCAGTTGCGATCGCCTGTTTGACCAGGTGGATATCGCGGATCGATACGCTGCTGTTCGTGGCGCCGAAGCCGATCAGGTCGAACGAGAGACTCGCTGTTTGCCCGGCAAAGGCGCCGTCTTGCAGGTCCAGATAGTAGGTCGTGCTCCCGTCGGTGTTGAGCACCTTTCGAATTGCCGATGACATGGCAGCCTGGCCGCTTGCCTGAATATTGAGGACGGCATCGGAGAGCGCCAATCCATCGGTATCGACCAACGACGCGCCATTTTGCCTGGACAAAAGCGCCACCTCGAAGGCATCGCGCGGTCCCGAACTGTCATCCGCCATTTGGTTATTGACAGTAAATGCCAGATAGCGATCCTGCGCTCCGATGACGAAGGACTGTTCGAGGTGCGCATTGCTAACGGCGCTCTCAGCCAGTACGAGTTCGCCATTGCCTCCCCGCACAACCGCTGCACTCGTCCAATTGTCGAAGCCTTCCAGGAGTGTATCGTGGATGACCGATGCCCATTGCGGCTCTCCCGTTCCCGAAATGATGCTGGCTGACCCGCCGCCGATCACGCTGGCGTTGCCCAGGTCGTAGAGGTTTGACAGCGTCAACCCAAGGGTGGCGAGGTCTTGCGCAGAGGGCAAACGCCGCACACCAGGGTCGAGATAACGCGACATCACTGTCTCACCACCATCGATACTGTCAAGGCCAAGGACATGGCCAAACTCATGAATCAGCACGGTCAGGAGATCCAGGCGCGACTTGGCAGCGCTGTTCGGCTTCGCTGCAAGATCGGATGCGCCGGATCTTTGTTCAAATTCATCATTGTCCGCAGGCGAATTTCCCACATACCAGCCCCAGCCAGCCCCGTCCTCGGACAGCGTGATCTGGTTTCCTAGCGTAACGGCAGCCAGCGTTGGCGCAAGCGCGCCGATTCGCAGATGCACTTCATCGAGCGAACCGCTTGGCACGCCCGCGGCAATCCAGTAGCGGCGGGCGCTTTCAACGACGGATTGCACGTCATTCAGGGCGAGTGGAACAATATCCGCTGCGTTCCCATGTTTTGTCACAGACTGTGGAAGAGGTATTCCTGTGGCCATGCGGAATATCGTGGCCGTCGCTTTGCCAGAATTGGATTTGGTTGGCTTAGCTTCCGGTATCGAAATCTTGACGCCAATCCCCTGAATCGTGTACCCATCTCTGTCAATTAATGTACGCATTCTGATCGCTGCTTGCCTCTGCGCCGGATCCTGCAAGCTTTTGTTACTGATATGATTAGCTGCAGCCTGCTTGATCCAACGCCCGACCTGACCGAACGTCGGCTTTTTGGCCTGCCCGGGCGTAGGCTTGATGGTGCTCTTGATTTCAAGTGCCCAGATGATTTTGTTATCATCGTCGATCCAATACCCGTCGAATCCATTATCTGACACGTTGACGAGTGGCTTGAAATCTGCACCCGTTGCCTGGTTCATGAACAGAAGAACCAGCTTTTCAGCCAGCATTCCGTCGTTCTTTCGACTCGATTTGGGAACGTGAATGACTGGCGTCTGCAAAAACGTTACAGGCGAGAGCGGGATCGATCTCAAGTCGAGCTTGCCACCTGCGACTGAAGCCTGAATTCCAGGCACGATCGTAAATCCAACTTGCATCAGGACTTCAAGGCTTTGTATATTCGTGTTTTTCGCCAGCTTCTGGACTCTTACGCTCAGCGCCTCAACAGTTTGCGCCATCCTTGTCACTGTTCGCGGAAGTTTGATCCTGGCTCGCGCCGCCCTTGCGTTTCCAGCTGCTGCGGCAACGTTCGGCTTCGCATCGAATTTTGACTTTTTCGCGCCGACAAATGCCGCCGCGGCGTCTGTCAACGCCAGGGCCATCCCGGCAAATTCGCCGTCCAGTGCTTTATTGAACGCGTCATAGATATCAATCGCGGCGCCGCTGAACTTATTTCTGTACAGCAGATCCCCAATAATGGCACGCCAGAACTCATCGGCTGTGATTTCTTCCTCGGCGAATTGCCGGCCAATCTCGCTGAGCCCCGGCATGTCCGGCATGGGTTCATTCATGATCAGGCGGTTCAGGGTATACACGCCTTGGAGCAAGACATCTGCCAGCTGAAGGGGTAACTGTATGAAGCTTGATCCAATGCCTTCGGCCGTTCCGGCCCAGTCCCCTGCCGGTGTTTCGTCGTCAGGTTCCATTGCGTTGAATACCTTGGCCGCTTCGGCCATGTTGTCGAGCTGACTGTCGTTTGGCATCTCCAACCGCGACAGCAGGCCACCCGCAACCGCATTCGACAGGAACCAGAAGCCCGACATCAGCCGCAGCGCTTCTTTCGACGCTACCGTCGTCACGTCTTCATAAATTTCCTCGGCGGACGAAGACGCTTCCTTGACTGCCGCGCTTACACGGTCGGACAATTGCGACCACATCGACCCGGACGTTTGCAACGCGGCGGCCACATTCGCAGGAACGGCGGTGAATTTCGCCGGCAAATTACCCTCGGTTTCGGTATCCCATACCGGCGCCGTCGCCATGCCGTAAATCCAGCCGAACTGCTGGTCGTCGTTGGAACCGTTGTAGCGCGATGGCGTGACGCCCGGGATCTGCGGACCGCCAGGCGACGTCCGGTCGATCGGCGTCGACAACGGTCGCCCCTTGGCATCGATGGCAGCCTGGATCAAAAGCGGCGCATCCCATATGAACAGGGCCTTGTAGATCCGGTCCATATTGTTCGAGTAATCCTCGACCAGCACGCTGGCGTACAACTTGCCGTCCGCTGTCAGCGAGATCTGGTCAATCGAACCATCCTGGATCGGCGTCGTCGCACCGAGGAAGTAAGGTCCGCCATTTTTACCAAGAGGATCCTTGATCACCCCGATTTTTCCGCCGATCTGGTGACCGGCACCCCAGCCTTCATAGTCCGTGTAATGGGTGTCGTTGAAGATATAGTTCAGATCGGACACCAGCGCGTACTCTTCCCCACCGTAGACCGCCATGACGATGCCGTTCGCGCGCTGGATATTCTCCTGGAACTTTTTTTCCAGCCATGCACTGTCAGACGCCTGCGGTGTCAACAATGTCGAGGCGATTGGCAACAGGTCGCCCAACGTTCCTTTTTCACCGATATCGAAACGTATGCCAGCCACACCCCGGTCATAATCCTTCGCGTTGGTCAGCAAGAATTCGCCGGGCTTGGCACCGGTGGTGATGAACATCGGCCCTTTGCCCTGGTTCGATTGCGGGTAGTCCGACAGTGCCACTGTTTTAATGGCACTGGTGCCAATCTTGCCATTCACGTCGACCAGACCGAGGTCGATCACGTACACGTTGCCGGGAGTCGTGGCCGGGGCATTGTTGATGGCGATACGATCCGCCATCGCCGTCACTGCCAGATACCGTCCGGAATTGACCGCGGATGCCATGAATCCTCCCGGACTCGCCATGGCCGGCAGTGCCAGAACTTGCTGCGTTTTCAGGAAGCCGGACGACATCTGGTCGATGTTAATGCGCAGCAGGCGGCCATTGGAAGCGGTGCCGTACTGATTGCCCTCGGTGACATACAGCCAGCCGCCGTTGGCGAGCAGGCTCGAGATTTGCGTGGTCGAGTTCTGCACGTTGACCGTGTAGACGATTGCCTTCGTTTCCGTGTCCATGACATAAATCTTGCCATTGCGCGCAGCGACGAATGCCAGGGTACCGTCCGGCGTGAATGCGATCTGGTTGGTGTAGTAACCCGAGAAATCCAGCGGTGCGCCAGCATCGTCGACTTTTACTTCCGTCACCAGATCGATGGCTGTATTGCCCAGGCTGGCCGCGTCGGGCGTGCTCGACTTGAACACGTGAATGGTGTCTTTATTTGTAACAAGCACATCCTCGAAGCCACCGTCCAGCCAGCTCTCGATGTAGCTGCTGGTAGACCACTTGTCAGGGACGCTCGCTCCATTTGGTCCGGACACTTTGGCAGCACGCTCGATATAGATGTCGTGCTGTGACAGGGAAATACCCGGCGGAACATTAATTGAAATTGAACCGTCGGCGCCGATGGTGGCGGCAAACGTCTGCCATATCAGGCCGCGGTCTGGCGCCGTGCCGGAGGCCGTCTGTGCCGGAAGCTGGTCGCCACGCGGGACGAGTCCGATACGCAGTTTGAAATTCCCTTTGGCCTGGTCGGGCGGAATGAAATTGGTCCCCGTCAGCGTCAGTTTTCGCAAACTCGGATCAAACGCAAGGCCTGTAATATCCGGTGCATACGGATCCGAAGGGTCGGGCGGCGAAGCATCGAACGACAACGCAATTTTGTTCGCGTCAAAGTCCGTTCCCGGTACTTGTTTCTGATAGGAGCCGCTGGTCGTGTAACTGATCAGCGACACGACCGACATGGCGGCAAAAATACCCAGGGCTGCCGTCGCCATGAACGCCGTGGGCGCCATCGCGATATTGGTTTGGGGCGACCAGATCGCGTCCCAATTGAGCAAGCTGCCGCTTACCTTGGTTTCACCCGTATTTTCGTTGATGTCAACGCGGCTGGACGTGACCAGCATGGTGCCGGAGCCCGTAATGCCGCCGAACGGCGGGCTCGACGTCCGCGCCATGCCATCGCTGCCCACGACACCATTGTCGACCAGCCACCATGTGTCGTGGCTGACGCCTGCTGCGTCGTTGATCGTACCCTTCTGCCAGAAAAACACTTCGGTGCCTGCTGCAAGCGGGCCGGAACCATCCGCGGCAGTGACGTTGACCGCGAGTTGCAGCGGCAGCGCCGATGTCTGGTCGCCGATATGAATATCCACCGCACCAATCGCCTGCATCAAGTCCGGCACCGGCAAGGCAAGCCCCAAATCGGTCAAGCTGTGCGCATTGACCGATACCGTGGCATCGTTCTGCAAGGCGCCGGGGGCGACCATGATCAGGTTGCCCTGGGCATCCGCAACCGACGCGCCGTCGGCTGCCACCACGAGTGCGCTGCCGACAGCCGGCTGCTCCACCCGCAGCACAATGTCGTGCTGCATGCCGCCATTGACGACCGAGATCAGCGCCAGGCCCGCGCCTTTTGCGAGGATCAAGCCATCAGGCGAAATTTCTGCCACATCGGGATTGCTGATGTAGTAGCGCGTACCACTGGCGGCCGACGAGATATTGGTATGGTCGGGCAGCGTGACTTTCAGCTGGCGCTGACCGGTTCCCGCAGGCAGGTCGATTGCGCGCGGATACACGTCGACGTCGAACGTTTGCGCCTTCATTAACAGATTCACTTCCGAATCGACGCTGATTGTCGTAATGCCTTCGATGCCGCGCGCGCGCGCGCTGAGCACAGTGACGCCGGCCTGAATGGCCCGCACCATTCCGTTATCCTGTAACGCAAGCACGCCTGCGTTAGAGCTGCTCAGATGGGCGAACGACGCATCGACTGCAACGCCTTTCTCATCCGCGAAATCGGCAGTCACCTTCACCTGAACGGATCCGCCCAGCGCGATCGCAGCGATACGGTCGACATGCAGCATGACCAGCGCAGCCCCACTGACATCCACCCCCACCTCGATCGGCGCCCCAACCGCATACCCATCGTCGGCCTGCACCGTGATGCTCGCGTGCCCGGAGAACCCCGGTTCCGGCGTAAAGATCAATGTCTGCCCATCGGCCGCCAGGCGCGCCGTGCCGTGGGTGGCGCCGAGCACCTTCCAGAACACGGTGTCGCCTTCCAGGTCCGGCGCCAGCGTATCGAGGCCCACGCTGGTGCCAAGGTCGGTATGCGTCTTGACCAGGTGCGCCAGGTCGGCCGCCGGCGCTGCCGGCGCCTGGTTGGTGCGCACGCCATAGTTGGCATACAGGAGCTGGCGGTCAGCCGCGTTAACCAGGCCGTCGCCGTCGATGTCGCCACCGACGGCGCCAGCGGCCAGCATCTGCTCGAACAGCGCGCTGTCGGCGCCGTCGAGCTTGCCGTCCCGGTTCAGGTCGCCGGCCAGCGCGATGCGGACGTCGACTTGTCCGGCACCCTGCAGCGTCAGCAATTTCATGCCTTCCTCGGTCACCCGCAGGATGGTGGTGGTGCTGGCGCCGCTATGCGCACTGCCGAGAATGGTGGCGCCGACCGTGCCCAACTGGACGGTTGCGCCTGTGGTGGTCACGGCAATCAACACCGTGCCGGCCGCGCCCGGCGTCTTGATGCTGGACGCCAGTTCCGTGGCGCGCACGGTGAAACTCAGGTTGAGCGGGGTGCCGGCCGAAAGTACCCCGTTCCAGGTATTGGCGCCGATACCGGCGGCACTTGCTGCGGCGGTCCAGTTAACCGCCGCGCCGAGGCTGGCCGTGACCGGCTCGGTGATCGGCGTGCCGTCGGCATGGTAGCCATATTGGGCGCCGGTGTCGGCGCCGCCCAGGGCGCGCACCAGGCTCAAACGACCCTGGGTATCGTAACGATAGGCGTACGACGCACCGCCATCGACGGCGCCGGTGACAGGTCCGGCGATGTTCACGATGCGACCAAGCGCATCGCGCAAGAAGGTGACGCGCGCGTTGGCATCGGCGCCGACCAGCGCGACACCGCTGTCGCTCACCAGCCACTGCTGGCCGTCGGTGAACGCCACCGCCATCATGCGGCCTTGCGCATCGAGCTGATAGCGGGTGCCGTCCGGACCCGTGAGCGTGTAAGCCGCCGGTTGCCAAGGCAGGCCGGTGACCGCGTCGTACAGGCGCGTACCCTGGCGCTGCAGGCTGACCGCCTGGCCATCGAGCCCATTCTGGGCGTCGATGGTGGTCGCCTCGAGGGTCCAGCCATTCGATGTCGTGAATTGCGGATGCACCACCACTGGCGCGCCGTCGACGATGCCCTGGCCGTTGGCTGCCACCTGGGACACGGCGCCCAGCGTGAATTGCAAGTATTGCGTGGCGGCGCCGGCGGCGCTGACACTGCCCGGCATTTGCAGCCAGAGGCGCGCACCGTCACGCCAGGCAGCCAGGCCGTCGCTGCCGTCGGACGTCACCTGGTCGTTCGTCAGGTGCGTGGCCAGCAGTGGCAAGGACCAGTTGCCTATGTCGCCTTCGACACCCGCTGCCAGGGTGCGGGTCAGCGCCAGCGTATGGCCGCCCAGCGTGAAGCTGGCGTCGGTGACGCTGGCAAGGTCGAGCGATTTATTGGCGCTGTCGATCACCACGCGCGTGTCGATCTCGCTGGTGCGTCCGGACAGGTCCCAAGCCGTCAGGCGCAGCTGGTAGACGCCGTTCGCGAACAGCGCCGGGTCGAGCGTGGCCAGATCGAACAAGCCGTTCGCACTGGTGGCGCTGCTGTCCGCGCCGCCGATCCGGGTCCAGTTGTTGCCGGAACCGCTGGCGAGCTCCAGCTTCCATCCCATCAGCTGCGCCTCGGCGAGGTTCGCCTGCAGACTGATGGTGCGCGACACCGTCAATGGCGCAGTACTCAAGCCGGCCGGCAGTGCGCCGCCCCAGGTCAGCAGCGGTGCGGCGGTATCAAGCGGATCGCGCACGCGAATCTGCTGGACAGAAGTGGTGCGGAAGCCATCCACGTCGGTGGCCACGATGCGCACTTCCATGATGCCGGCCGTGGCCGGCGTCAGGCGCACGCGCCCGGCGCTGTCCAGTACTGCATCGGTCCAGCCGGCGCTGCCGGGCGCACGCACCTGGGCCGTGATGCTGGCCATGGCGCTGAAGCTGCTGGCGCGCACGGTCGCAAGCACGGTCTGGCCCGGCAACACCGGCGTGGCCGGCGTCAGGTCGACCAGCACCACCGGGGCGTTCATGGCCGCATCGGCGACCACGCGCAGGGTGAACGTGCGGGTGACGGTGTCGGCGCCGTCGGTCACGCGCGCGGTGACCACCACATCGCCCAGTTGCCCCGGTCCCGGGGTCCAGCTGAGCGTGCCCGCCTGGGCGTCATACACGGCGCCCTGCGGCAGGTTGTCGAACGATACATGCAGCGCTTGCGTCTGCGCCGCGCCGTCGATGTCGCTGACGCGAATGGCATTTGCGGGGCCGCCGCTGCCTTTGACGACTGGCAGCACGACACTCTGGCCGACCACGAGCGCATGGCTGGCGACGTCGATCTGCGGCGCCCGGTTGACGTCGAGCACGCGCACCTGCACCGAGGTGATACTGGTTGCCACGCCGTCGCTGGCGGTAAAGCGGAAGGTGTACAGCCCGGCTTTGGTGGCGGCGTTGTCGACCGCATTGGCGTCCGGCGTCCACTCGAAATACCCTGTGGCCGCGTCGAAATGCACGCCGCCCGGGGTGGTGGCGTCATGCAGCAGGGACAGGCCGACGAGGTCGCCGTCCGGGTCCGAACTGCGCACCGAGAAGCCGAGCGTCTGGCCTTCATGCACGATCTGGATCGGCATCGGCAGCACCAGCGGCGCCTGGTTGACGTTCGCCACCCGCAATTCGATGGTGCGCGTGACCGAGGCGGCGCCGTCACCGGCGCTGATAACCAGTTGGTACACGCCCGAGGCGCCGCCCTGGGCCGCCAGCATGCCCGGAGTCCAGCGCAAGATCAGGCTGGCCTGGCCGTTCGCGCCGGCGCTGCGCTCCATCACCATCCCGGCCGGCAAGCCGGTAACGGTCCAGTTCATCGCGTCGAAGTCGGCGTCCTGCACGACGACCGAGAGTGCCACCGGCACACCTTCAGTAGCCTGCATGACCGCCCCGCCATTGCTGGCCGTGACGCTGGCACCAGTGGCATTGATCGCCAACAGTTCTGGCGCACTGTTCGCGGCCCGCACCACGATGCGCAGGTCGCTGAATACCACGTTAGCCCGGGCCACGAAATCGGCGCCCAGCGGGATGCCGGCATTGACCGGCGGCAGGCCGCTGTCGCTGACCTGCAGGCTGATATCGTAACTGCCCAGCTGGGCCGCCGTCGGCGTCCAGCTGATATAGGCATTGCCGTACTGCGGGTCGACGACAATGTGCGCGCCGTCCGGCAATCCCTGGGCGCTGTAGTCCAGCGCATCCTGGTCCGGATCGGACACCTTGATCGGGATGCGCAATTCCTGCCCCACCAGCGCAACCGAGCGCGCCGGGACAGTCACGACCGGTGGTTCGGTCAGGCTGCTGGCGGTCAGAACGAACGTGGTCGCGCTGGCCAATGCCTTCGACGGGTCGCCGCCGCCATTGTTCTGGGCCACCACGGTAATCGTGTAGTCGCCGCGGTCGCCGGCACCCGGGGCGAAGTTGATGACAGCGCTGGCATTGGCGCCGCTGCCGGTCTGCGTGAACGTTGCGAAGCGCGGCAGGCCGACCACGGTCAACGTGACCGGCTGGCCGTCCGGGTCGGTGGCGCTGATTGGAATACTCAGCTGCGCGCCCTTGCCGACAATGGCACTGGCGATGCTGGCCAAAACCGGCGGACGGTAGGATTGTTCGACCACGATCGGGATGACGACCTGGCTGAAGGCAGGCATGCCGCCATCGCCATTATCTGTCGCCGTCACGGTGACCTGGTAGGTGCCGGCCTGGGCGTAGCCGGGCGTCCACAGGATTTCCAGTGTGTCGGCGTCGAAGCGCGCGCCTGGCGGCAAGCCATCGACCTGATAATGCACGGTGGACGTGCCCTGCCCTTCGGACAGCGCGCCCGTGGGGTTGATCGGGTTGAGACGGATTTTGGGTGCGAAGTCCGGATTGTCCGGATCGAACGCGAACACGCTCACCTGCAGCGCCTGGCCTTCGAGCACCTGCCAGCTGTCTGCGGCGGCGAATATCGGCGCGCCATTGGCGTTGAGAACATTCAGGACCAGGTTTTGGGTGACTTTGGTCGTGACGGCCGCGCCGCCGTTCGGTGGCGTGAAGGTTGCCGTCACGACCACCGGCAGCGTGAACGTGCCGTGCTGGTTGTAGCCCGGCGTCCAGTCGAACCAGCCGGTGTCGCGGTTAAGCGTGGCGCCGCCAGGCAGCATGGCGATGTCGTAGGTGAGCGTGACACGGGTACCGTCGGCCTGCACCAGGCCGCCCGGCACGCTGGCGCCCAGGTGAAACGCGAAGCGCTCGCCTTCACGCAGCGCCTGGGCCGCGATCGGGGCAATCGCCGGCTTGGCGTAACCCTGGTCGACGTGGATGTCGAAGCTCTGGGTCGTGACGGTCTTGCCGTCGCTGACCACCACCGTCACATCCTTGTAGTCGCCAGCCTGGTCGTAACCCGGCTTCCAGTTCAGCATGCCGGTGGCAGCATTGAAGCTCGCGCCGGGCGGCAGGTTGCGCACGATGACCGTCAAGGCGTTGCCGTCGGCGTCGAATACACCGACCGGCAGGGCCAGAACCTGGCCTTCAGTCAGCTTGATGTCACCATCGAGGCTGACGACCGGCGCGTTATTGGCGCCGGCCACGTCGATTGCGTAGCGCTGCATGACCACGCCGCCGCGGCTGTCCTGCACCCGCACCACGATTTCGGTGCTGGCCAGGTCGCCCGCAGTTGGCGTCCAGGTCAACGTTGCCGTATTGCGGTAGCCGCCGGAGACCGGGTCCACCATGCTGCCGGGTGTGAGCGTCAGGCCGGCCGGGCCTTGTACCAGTTGCCAGAAGAAGGTGCGGCCATCCTTGTCGTCAGCTGCCAGCGTGGCGGTCCACGGCGTGCCGGCCGTGGCGTCCGGCAGCACCTGCATTGTATCGGTGCCATTGTCGCCGCCGCCGAACACGGCCTCGATGAGTTGATACAGGACATCCACTTCGGCATCCGACAGAGCGGCCGGCAGCTGCAGCGCTTTCAGAACGTCCGCATCGGACGCGGTGTCGCTGAAATCAGTTTTTGCGATCCGCTCTTCCAGCGCAGCGCGGCTGGCCAGTCCGCTGTGCAACAGCAGCGCTGCCAGTGCTGCCGGGTCCACGTTGTCCTGGGGTTCGGTGGCGCCGACGATGGTCAACGTCGGCCGCGTGTTCTGGTACGGCACCGCATAGATGCTGTGCGCCAGGTTGAATTTGACCAGCTGGCCGCTGTCGGCATCGGTACCGACCACGCGCGCCGACGGCAGCACCGTCACGGTCTGGTTGGCCAGCGTGGCACCGGGCGCCAGCTTGCCGCCCAGTGCGGCAAGAGCATTGCTCACGTCGATCGTCCACATGCCCGACTGTGCATTGGCGCCAAGAATGTTACTGCCGAAATACTGGCCCGGGTCGAGCAGCAGTGTCAGCGGACCATACAGGTCGTCGGTGCCAGTGTTGGTGATGCTGATGTCGTAGCTGACCGCGCCAGTAGCATGGTTGGCGCGGGTGTTCGTGAAGGTCAGTTTGATGCTGCTGGAGAAGTCGAGCAGCGTGGTAAAAGTCGACACATAGGTCCGGCCCAGTGCCACGCCGCCAGCGCTGGCCAGCCCCGGCTGCACTTCCAGCATCCATTGGCCCGGCGGCAGGTCCGGCAAGGTCAGGATGGCCAAGCGGGTGGCCGCGTTCCAGCGCACGGACAACGGCGTGAGCGACAAATCACTGTTGCCGCCCACCGCGACAAGGCGGTAATTCAGGGGATTGAGGGCCGACGCCGGGTCAGTCGGGTCGCTGTCTTCGCCAAGCCACATGGCCTGGTCAAAACTGACCGCAATGTTCGTCACCGGCAACGGCACCATCGCCCCATTCGGCACGCTCGATCCAATCACCGTCGGCGCCCGCATCGGCGCAATTTCGTCGATATGCCCGGTCTGGCCAACCAGGATGCGGCCATCGGCAGTGGCCAGGATGGACTGCGCATTGGTCCCGCCGTCGGCCACTTTCAGCACGCGGCGCGAGGCCAGTTCGACCATCCACAGGCCGGCCGTGTGCGGTGTTGCACTGCTGCCCGAGGACGGCGTCTGGCCTGGTGCGCTCGAGGCCAGCAGGAGACCCGCCAGCGGCGAGCCGGCCGCACCAAACGCAATGCTGTCGATGTTGGCGGCCAGGCGGTATTCGAGCTGCGCGCGGCCCTTCTCGACGCCGGTCAGCGGGAAGCTGATGATGTCGGTCGTGGCGTTCGGCTGCGACGACGTGATCGTGCCGCCGGTCCAGCGCACCGCCCACAGGCGGCCGTCCGGGCCGAAGGCCAGGTCGCTCACCGCCACGTTCGAGAAATGCTTCCATGCGGTGGACGGATGTTGGGCTTTGGGGTCGAACATCTCGACGCCATTGCCCGACGAAACGTAGACGGTGCCGGTGGCCGGGTCGATCGCCAGCGCCTGGGTCAGCGGTGCGCCGCCCGGGCCGCTCATGCGTTCGACGATGCGCCCGCTGCCGGCGTCGACCAGCAGCAGTTCATTGCCGGTCAGGACCCACAACTGGCCGAGACTGTCGATGGCCATGTCGAGCACCGGGGCGTCGAGCGTGAACAGCGGCGTGACATTGTGGCCGCCGTCCTTCGGATAATAAAACACCTGGTTGCGCAGCGCGCCCGCGCTGGCCAGGATGGCGCCGTCGGCCAGTTGCACCATCGCCTGGGCGCCGATGCCGCCCTGACTCGCCTGGTAGCCGTCGGCGAAGCTGCGCAGTGTCAGCGGCGCCAGCACGGTTTGCAAATCGCCGCCCTGGGCCGGCGCGACAAAGCCCGGCAAGCCTGCGCTGGCGACGCCGAAGATCGGATTGGCCGGATACGTGCGGTCCAGCGTTGCGGCCGGCAGTTGCGCCGACGTTTGCAGGACCTGGTTGCCACCCAGCGCGTCGAGCGCCGCCTGGCTGCCGCCGTCGTCCGGCAGCACGGCGTTGGTGATGGTGGCGGCCTCGCGGTTGCCGGCCACGTCGGTGGCGGCAGCCAGAAATTCGTAGGTGTGCCCAGGCTCGCCGGTGAACACAGCCTGTCCTTCGGCGGCGCTGACCTGCTGCTTCCAGATCATGAAGTCGCCACCATCTTTGGCAACGTACAGCGTGACCGATTTCACGCCGCTGGCGTCGTCAATGGCTTTCCACGTCACGTTGAACGATGGCGCAGTGCCAGGCGCGGCGGCCAGGGTGCGCACCGTCAGCGCGGTCTGTGGCGATTTCGCGTCCAGCGTCACGTTGACCGTGGCGCTGTCGACCGGCGGCGCGCTGCCGATGAAGATACGCGCAGATGCGCCGATGGTGGCGCCCGATGGCGCCGTGGCGCTGGCGTTGACGGCGTAGCTGACGAAACCGCGGTTGGCGTTGGCGTCGAGGCTGGACGGCGCCAGCAAGCCACGCGTCGGATCGTTCAGGACTTCGCCGGTGGCCGGATCGATTGCCTGCAGCAGCCAGGTGGCGGTGCCGGTGGCGGCATCGATGCCGCCGGTCACGCGCAGGATAAAACCCTTGCTGCCGGTGAAATCAAAGTCACCTGCAAAGGCGGCGCGGTCGGCCGGAATATGGATGTTGATGTCGCCGATTTTCAGGTCGTTCAGGCGCAGCGTGCGCGCGTCGAGGTCCGGGTCGAGCTGGGTGACGATGCGCACTTCACCCACGGCGTTGCCGCTCTGGTTCTGGAACGACACCGTGTACGGCAATGCGACACCGGCCGGCACATAGGCCAGGCCGTCGGCCGCCGGCAGCGCTTGCGGGCCGCGCACGCTCACCGCAGCGTCGGCGGCGCTCGCTTGCGCCGCGCTCTGGCGCAGGTACTGGGCCAGGTTCAGCGCTTGCGGGCCGACCGGCTTGAACTCGGCGTCCAGCAGGCCGATGTGGCGCAGGTATTCCAGTTCGGCCTGGCCGCCAGAGAAGATGTTGAAGTTGATGAAGTGGGTCGCGCCAGCGGCGCCGGCGTTGTAGTCGGCGCCGTTCGGCGCCAGCGGCACCGGAATCTCGACGCTGTTGCCATGGCTGTCTTCGCGCCCTTCGACGTAGTCGACAGGCGCGGTGGCGCCCTGGGCGTCGCCGGCAAAGCGCGCCGTGTCGCCATACCACTGCTGCACCTTGTCGAAGAACGCCAGGATGCTGGCCTGGGTCTGGTAATTTTCGCCGCCCTTGGCCAGCAGGATGCCGGCCGCCAGCGTGGCGTTCAAGCTGAGCACCAGCGGATCGAGACGGATTGGTGGCGCTTCGTCTAGCGGACGCAACAAACCGGCCGCTTCCAGCGCGGCAAGCCAGCCGCTGGTCCATTGCACGCTGTCGGCGGCCAGCACCTGCAGCGGCACCGGCGCGGTTGGATCGGCGAGGATGGCGGCGCGCAGGCGCAGCGCATAGGTGCGCTGCTCGGCGATGAATTCAGCGCGCGTGATCGGCGTGGCGGTGCCGAATACATTGAAGCGGAACGGCATCGCCAGCCACTCCTGCGCGCTGACATGTTCGTCGGGGTCAGTGGAGAGGAACCGCTTGGCCAGGCCTGCCTGGATTTTATCGAGGTCGGCAGCGCCGCCGTCGAGCAGGCCGCTGGCGCGCCAGTCCGGCCGCAATTCATACAAGCGCTCGCGCAGGCCGTCGAAATCGTGCGCCAGCCATTCCTTCAGGCCCGGGTAGGTCTGCACCTGGAAGCTGGCGCCGACCATGCCACCGCCCGCCACGTCGAAGGCGTAGCCTGGCGTGAGGTTGTAGCCGTTGGTATTGACCTGGCCGTCGAGCTGGGCCCACGGGATGTCCGCGCGCGGCGTGCCATCGGTCGGGGTGGCGCCGTAGTTCTGCGTGTTGGCGCTGTTGGGCAGCGTCTGGCCCTGGGGCGTGCCGCCCACGGTGCTGGAAAACACGACGTACGGCAGGCCGAGGCCACCCAGCACGTCGGCACTGTTGCCCATATTCGAGCTGCCCACGTCGAAGCGCACGTACGGCGTGTCGACGTTGGTCAGGCTTTGCAGGGTCACGCTGTACAGGGCGCTGTCGCCCGGCGTAACCTGCTGGGTGCCGCCGATGCCGATGGTGACGTCCGGCTGCACCATGCGCTCGACCAGGTAGCGGTATGGTTCGGTGACGGTCTTGCCGTCCGGGTTGATCACTTGCAGGTCATAGGTCCCGAGCGGCACGTTCTGCAGGTCGAACACGGCGCGGATGTGGGTCGCGTCGAGCACTTGCCAGCGTTCCGGCTGGATCTCGAAGATACCCGGGCGCGACAGTTTCACCAACGCGCCGGCCTTGAACTGGGCGCCGGCAATATCGACCGTGACCCAGCGGTGATCGGCATCGCCGGTCCCGCCCGAGTCCGGGGTAACGCTGGTAATCGACAGCGGCAGCAGTTCGGCGCGCAGTGCAACCTGCACCGGCGCCGGGGCCGGGCCGGTCACCGCGCGGGCCCGCACCAGCACGTAGTAGTCGCCGGCCAACGTGCTCGGGATGAGCGCCTGCTGGTCGGGCGATACGGCCAGCGTGTACGCCGCGTCGTAGTCGTAGCCACTCGGCACGTCGCCGTAGCGGATGAAAATTTCGTTGGCGCCGTCGGCGGCCAGCGAATCGAGGCTCACGCGCAGCGTCTGGCCGGCGGCCACGCTCACTTTATAGAGCAGCATCTGGCCGGCGGCCAGCGTGGTGGTGAGGGTGTTGGCCACCTGCAGACCCGGCACCGTGACCGCCAGCGTGCCGCCCATGGCGGTCATGTTGGCCTGCTTCGACGCCGGCAAATGCACGCCGTTCGCGTCGTAGGTGATCGGGCCTTCGTACACCTGGTTGAAAATATCCGGGCGCACGATGATGTGCCAGGCGCCGTCTTTTAATGGCGGCAGGGTTGCTGCCAGCGTGCCGCTGTAGCCCTGGCCGGCGGCCAGGCCGCCGTTGTGGTCGACCTTGCCGAGCAAAATGTCGGTGGCGCCCCATTGCGTGTCGTACGACAGGTAGACCGCGTCGGTCCAGCTGCCCAGCGCCGGATTGGTGGCCTGGTTGGTGACCGTGTAGCTGATCTGCACAGCGCCACCCACGCTGGCCGAGGCCGGCACGGTGACGGAGGTGACGCGCATTTCGGCTGGCGGCGGCGTGACAATCAGGATCGGCTGCGAACGCGCGGCGGCGTTGTTGGCCTTGTTCAGTTCGAACACCCTGGCGTCGCTGGTGGCACCCAGCGCGCGTGCCGGGTCAGCCACCACGAACACGTAATACGGCCCGTCCAGCGTGGCCGGGGCGCGCACCGTCAGCGTCGCGTCATAGCCGTTGGCGGCATTCAGGCCGCCGCTGTGGCTGACATAGCCGAGGTAGGTATCCGACTTCAGATCGAGGTTGCGGTCCTTGGAAATGTAAATCAGGTCGTTCCAGCTGCCCTGGTCGGCCGGCGTGGCGCCGCCCTGATTGTCGACGTGGTAGGTCACCGTGAACGGCTGGCCCGCGACGGCGCTGTCGGGCGTTTCGACGCGGGTCACCGCCAGGTCCGGCGGCGTGGCCAGGATCACCGGCAAGGCGATGCTGGCAACGTTGTTGCCCTCGTTCTGGAATTCGCCCACCAGGCTGGAACCGAACACCGACACCCCCGGCAGGTCCGCGCGGATGCTGCTGACGATGCCCTGCGAATCGCGGGCCACGTCGGTATCGGCCTTGACGATCAGGCGGAAATTGCCGCTGACCGAAGATGGGATGGTGATGGTGGCGGTCATCGTGTACGACTCGCCCGGCTGCAGATAATGCGGCTTGCCGTCGGCGCCGACGCCGCTGCCGCTGGTCTGGATGCGCAACTGGCGTTCGATGTCGCCGCCCTTGTCGATCAGGGCCAGGTCGTTGGTGTCGAGCGCATCGTCGAGCGACAGGTAGACGCCGTCGAACCAGACGTTGGTGCGCGTGGCGCGCGTGCCCTGGTTCGTTACAGTCCAGCTGACCTGCACGCTCTGGCCGGATTTCGGGTTCGGATCGGACACGGTGATGCCGGTCACGGCCAGGTCCGGCTCCTTGTAATGCACGTTCAGTGCAGTGCTGCCCAGGTTGTTGGCGTTGTTGACGCCCTCGTAGACAGAGTAGGCATAGACGTGGTCGCGCGCGCCGGCATTGTCCGGGCCAGTGAGGTATTCGCTGGACGCCTTGTACTGGTACTTCTCACTGGTGATCGACGGGCTGAGCGAATCGCCATGGGTCGCATCGGTGATGACATAGATGTAGTACTTGCCGTCGGTGCCAGGCGGCAGCGTGACCTTGGCGGTCGTGGTGTACGACTGCCCTGCTCCCAGGCCCGCATCGTTGGCATGCACGTTTGAACCGATTTGCGTGGCGCGCGAAGCGATGAAGGTCGGGTCGGTGCTGATATAAATGTTGTCGACCCAGCCGCGGGTGCCGTTCCAGACGGCGGCGCCGGTGTTTACGACCGTCCAGGTGACGCTGGTCTCTTCACCCGAATCGACGTTCGCTTGCGTGACGACCGAACTGACCTGCAGGTCGGCCGGCACCGGATTCACGCTGGCCGTGGCAGCGCGCGTGTTGTTGGTTTCGTTGAATTCGGCCAGGACATGGTCGGCGTCAGTTTCGACGACGAGGAAGGCGCCGGAGGCGGACGGCGCCAGTTGCACGGTGTCGCTGACCGTGTAGGTCTGGCCGTTGCCCAGGCTGCGGTCCTGCGCGTAGGTACCCACCAGCCACTTGACGCTGGCTTTCGACAGGTCGGCATTGTCGGCCAGCCAGACCTTGTCGGTCCACTTGCCGGTCAGGCTGGTGGCGACACTTTGCGCGGTGTAGCTGAAGGTGATGGCGCCGCCGGCGGCCGCGCCCGGCTGCACCGTCACTTGCGTCGGCGCCAGGTCGGGCTTGAACTGGCCCAGCACGTCGATGGCGCGCGCCTTGAAATTGTCGGACAGCGGCGTGGCAGGATCGTCCGGATTGACGTTACCGGCCAGCGTGTCCTGCGGGATCGCGCCGTAGGTATCGGCCCACACCGTGATGAAGTACTTGCCGCTGGCGATATCGGCCGGCAGCAGCGCCGACACCTGGCCCTGGTAGCTGGCGCCCACGTCGAGCATGCCGTCGTGGGTAACGCGGCCGATCAGGATGTCGCCTTTCGATGGCGACGGCTTGCCGGCGCTGGTGGTGAGCCAGACGGTATCGGTCCAGCCGGTAACGGCGCTGGTGTCGCCGCGGGTTGTGGCCACGCCGCCGTTGGTGACGGTGTAGGTAACAGCCACCGTGGCGCCGTAGGTCGTGCTCGATGGCGCCACCACATTGCTGGTGACGAGGTCGGCGAACGGGACCGGATCGACAACAAACTTCTTGATGCTGATGTTGTCCGTCTCGTTCGGGTATTCCTCGACCTGGTTGTTGACGTCGGCCTGTACGATGATGTAAGCCTCGCCACGCAGGCGCAGCGGAATCGTGAATGACGCCAGCAGGCTCGCGTATTGCGCTTCCGGCGCCAGGCCGGTGCCGTTCTCGACTTTGCCGAGCAGGATCGAATTGCCGTTCAGCTTGCCGTCGAGCGACAGGTAGACGGCATCAGTCCAGCGGCCGCTGGTCGCCACCGTGCCGGTATTGCTGACCGTGAACGAGATGCCGGCAGTGGTGCCGGCCGTGACGTGGTCCGGCACCGTGATGCCATCGACGCGCAGGTTGGCGCGCGGGGTCAGGCTGACCAGCAGCGGCTGCTCGGACAGGCCAACGTCGTTGGTGCGCGCCGCGCCGCCCTCATACACCTGGTCGCCGCTGGCGCCCAGGTTGCTGTTGGTGGTAATCCGGATGCGGTAGCCGCCCTCGATCTTGCCCGGCAGGCGGATCGATTCGGTGCGGGTGTAGCTGATGCCCGACTCCAGGCCCAGCGCGTAGCTGAAGCTGCCCAGCAGGACCGGCGTGCCGCCGGCCAGCGGCACCAGCTCGACCTTGTCTACCCACTGGCCGGCGGCCTGCGCCGCGCCCTGGTTGGTGACGGTCCAGCTGATATCGACGGGCGAACCTTCCTGGGCGTTGGGCGGATTGGCCCCAATCGCGCCGACGACCAGGTCGGGCGTCGCCGCCAGTTGCACCGGCAGTGCCAGCGTCGTGGCGGTGTTGTTGCCGGTATAGGTGAATTCGAACGGGCCGCCGGTGCGCACGTTAACGTAGTAATTGCCATCGATCCCGTTCGGGAGCACGACCGTGACCGAACGGGTGTACGTGCCGTCCACACCCAGCTGGCCCAGGTGGCTGGCGTTGGCCAGTTCGTAACGTGTGCCGCTGCCGTCCGGATTGGTGCTGAGCCAGACCTGGTCGGCCCAGCTGCTGCTGTCGGTGATGCCGATGCCGCGGTTGGCCACGCTCCAGCTGACCGTCAGCGGCTGGCCGCTGACCGGGCTGCCGCTGGTGGTCAGGCTTTCCACGCGCAGGTCGGCGTAGGGTTTCGCCATCACGTCGAGCGGCGCATCGGCGCGCATGACGTCATTCGCACTGCTGCCGTTTTGCCAGACCTTGCCGGCGGCATCGGTACGCACGAACACCTGGCCGTGGCGGGTCAGGCCGGCCGGCGCGGTATAGGTAACGCTGCCGGCATAAGTGGCGCCGGCGCCCAGTGCGCCGTCGTGCAGGACAGTGCCCAGCACGATGTCGTCGCCGTTGCCGAGGATGTCGTCGGCTGAGTACACCACCACATCGGTCCACGACAGCGTACGTCCGGCGCCGGTGCCGAGATTGGCCACCGTGTAGCTGACGGTGATGCTGGCCGGGTCGCCGATCACCAGGGTGGGCGCGGTGACCGTGCGCACGGCCAGGTCGGCATACACATCACGGGCGATTTCCAGCGAACGGTCGGCCTGGTTGTTCGCTTCCTGGCCGCTTTCATTGATGGTGTTGGCTTTGTCGGTGACGACGATCAGGCGGTAGCTGCCCGCAGCGTCGGCCGGCAGGCGCCAGCTGATGGAACCAAAGGCATTGCCACCGGCGGCGATCAAAGCGTGGCTGATTTCACCGATCTTGATGTCATCGCTGCCAATCACGCCGTCGCGCGACAGGTAGATCGCGTCGACGACGTTGGCCGCATCGGCATTGCCGTTGTTGGCCGTGACCCACGTGAAGGTGACGTTCTCGCCGCCGGTCATGGTACCGGCCACCTCGATGGCGCCCACGGCCAGGTCGGGCGCCGCCACGGTGACGGCGCGCGTGGCCGTGTTGTCGGCTTCGTTGCGTTCGGCGACGTGATTGCCGGCATCGGCCACCACTTCCAGCGTCCAGTTGCCAGACGGGATGCCTGGCACCGTCAGCGTGACGGTATTGGTAAAGCTGCTGCCTGAGGCCACCTGGCGGCTCGCAGCCGGCGTGGCCAGCATGATCGTCTGGCGCGGGTCATCCAGGTTCACCAGGCGCAGGCTTTCGTAGGTGTACGAATTGGCGCCATCATTGCCATCATTGCGCACGGTGTACGACACCTGCACATTGTCGCCCACGCGCCAGGTGGCCGGCGCAGTCACGTCCTGCACGCTGAAGTTCGGCTTCGGCTCGGCCAGCATCTCGGTGCCGTGCGCTGCTGCCACCGTGTTGTTGGCGGTGTGGCCCGGCTCGAACGTCTTGCCGAACGCGTCGCTGCGCACCACGACATACCAGGTGCCGGACAGGCCGGACGGCATCCTGACATCGAGCCCGGCTGCGTAGCCCTGCCCCACTGCCAGGGCGCCGCTGTGGGTGACGGAGCCGAGCAGGATCGCGTCGGCCGCCAGCGCGGGGGTGCGCGACAGGTACACCTGGTCAACCCACAGGCCGGTATCGGTGCCGAGCGTGCCGTTGTTGCTGACGCTCCATTCGACGCGCGTGTCGCGGTTGGCGTAGGCGCTCGCGGGCGCGCTGGTGACGGTGGGCGCCAGGTCGGTGTAGGCGGCGGAGATCTGCACGCTGCCTGCGAGGAGCACATTGTCGGCGCGCGTATCCGGTTCGGCGACGGCGCGGTTGATGTCGCTGACGATGGCGATCTTGTAGTTGCCGCTGATGCGGCCCGGGACCACGAAGGTCGCGTCCTGCGTGTAGGCGGCGCCGGCGGCCAGGCCGCCGTTGATTTTGACATTGGCCAGGATGATGTCGTCGCCGTTGCCGATGACGTCGTCGAGCGACAGCACCACGCGGTCAACCCACGAGCCGGTGGCATCGACTGCGCCGCGGTTCACGACGGTCCAGCTGACACGGCTTTCCTGCCCGGCGAGCAGGGTTGCCGGGGCCACCAGGCCGGTCGGGGCCAGGTTGGCATAGCTGCGGCCAACGCTGGTGAAGGCGCCGGTGGCGCTGTTGTTCGCTTCGGCGTTGCCGGCGATATTGGTTTCAAACACGCTGCCGATGCCAGCCGCGTTGCTGTCGGCCGTGACGCTGATGATGAAGGCGCCGCTGCCACGCAAGCCAGCGGGCAGCGTGAAGCTGAGCACGCGCTGGCGCGACTCGCCCACGCCGAGCCCACGCCCGGCATCGCCCGCGAAGGCCACGGCGGTATCGAGCACGATCGCGCCCGCGGAACCGTCGGCATTGCGCTGGCGTACCACCACATGGTCCTGGTAGCCGCCGGGGACCGCCACGCTGCCGCTGTTGACGTCGTCCCAGACCAGGGTGACGGTGTCGCCATCCTGGGTTGACGGCGCCAGCACGCCCACGTTGCGGGCCTGCAGATCGGGGCCGACGGCAAGCAGGCGCTCGGCCATGTTGTCTGCCTCGAGCGCGCCGGCGCTGCCGTATTCGGGCACCTGGCCCAGTGTATCGACCGTCACGCGCAGGCGGAAGCTGCCCACGGCGTTCAGGCCCGCCGGCCAGGTGAAGCTGGCGGCGCGCTCGGCGCCGCTGCCGGCGCCGATCGCCTGCGCCATGAACGCCAGGCTGGTCGCAAACACCGTCGCGCCGGTGGTGACGTTGACCAGTTCGACGCGCTCGGTCCAGGCGCCGCTGGCGGGCGCGCTGCCGCTGTTATTGGTAACCCATTGCACGGTGACGGTGTCGCCGCTCTGCCAGTTGGCGGACGGAGACAGGGCCAGCCCGGCCGGCGCCAGGTTGGCGTACGGCGCCAGGATGCTGCTGAACGTTGCGCTGGCCAGGTTGTTCTGGCCCGCGGCGCCATGCTCGCCCTGCGCGCCGTCGCTGTCGGTCTCGATGGTGACGACCAGGTCGCCGGCGCCGACCAGGCCATCGGGCAGGCGCAGGTCCACGCCGCGCAGGGCTGACTGGCCCGGCTGCAGGGCGCCGGCACCCGACTGGCTGTACGGCAGTGTCGCCTGCAGCAGCACTTCGCCGCTGCCGGCCTTGCGCACCACGATGCGTTCGGAAAAATCGCCCCGGGTGGCGATGGGCCCCTGGTTGACGGTGGTCCAGGCGAGGTGGATGGTGGCGCCGGACGCGATCGCATTGCCATCAGCGGCGCTGACCGTCACCGCGCCCACATGCAGGTCGACCCCGGCCTGCTCGGCGCCCAGGTCGATCACGTGCACGGTCGGTGGGCTGTTGACGAAGGCGGCGATGCTGAACGTGACGGTGGCGTCATTCGACAGGCTGTCGTCGAAGGTAATGGTGTAGCGCCCGGAGACGGTCGCCAGCCACTCGGTGTCGACGATATCGGTGCCGGTGGCCACCACCTTGCCGCTCGGGTCGATCAGGCGCAGCGCGCCGCTGTAGTTGTAGCGGTAGTTGCCGGTTTTCGGGTCGTAGCCGTAGGTCCGCGGGGTCACGTTGCGCAAGTCGAAATACAGGCGGTCGCCAACGCGTGCATCGATGCCATAGGCGTTCATCTCGCCGTTCGGGTTGATGACCTGGCCGTCCAGCCATTGTCCGGCCACGAGCGGGGTGGCCTGCGCCAGCGGCATCAGGCGGAACGCGTACGGGCTGCTGGCACGGTCGCTGTTGCGCACGGTGATCGTGTAATGGCCCGGTTCGAGCGTTACCGTGCGAGCCGGGTCGTTCGTCGAGTTGGTATAGAGATACTCGCTGGCCAGGTCGCGGTCCGAGTACGGTCCGCTGAGGGTCCAGGTGACGCTGCCGCCGGCCTGCGAATTGAGGCGGTCGAACGCTACCAGCGTGCGCGCGTCGACGTCGAAGCTGTAGGTGCGGCTTTCAACCTGGCCATTGAGCGTGCCGCTGATGGTCTGGCCCAGTTGCACTGGCGTCGGCGCCAGGGTCGCCAGGTTATCGAGCTGGAACGACACGCTGCCGGCATTTTGCACGCCGTAGGAAGCGATATCGAGTACCAGGTAGTACGGTCCGTCGCCAGGCAGCTTGAAACCGGCGTTGTCGCTGGTGGCGTCGGCGCGGGTGTACACCACCTGGCCAAACTGGTTCAGCAATTGCCATTGCGGATAGACGTAGCCATTGCGCGCGAGCACGTTCAGACCCACGATGTCGCCGGCGGCGGCATCGACGCGGTAGATCGAGCTGGTGAAGTCCTGGGTGGTCGCCGGGGAAAACACGGCCGGCTGGCCGTACAGGAGGACCGGAACCTGGCCCTGATCGAGCTGGCGCAGGGCAAAACTGAATGGCCTGACGGTGCCGTAGTCCTGGCTGATCGTCAGCGTGTACACGCCAGCGCCCAGCAAGTGCGCCTGGCGGTAATCGCTGGCCACCACCGCGCCGTTGGCGTCGGTCACGACGGCGTGCTGGTAGTTATATGCGTAGTAGTCCGTCACTGCCGGGCGGTCGATGTACCACAGGCCCGCTTCGGCCAGTTCGAACTGGAAGGTTTGCGGTGCGCCGGTCGACACGGTGCCGCTGGCATTGAAGGTCGACACCACGGCAGGCGCCGTGTCGGCCGCGCCCCATGTCGCGTTAAGGACGACCGCATTGGCGGCACCCGCGGCGCGCTGCACGCGCACCAGGTAGTTGCCACTGGTGGCGAAATCGTAGCTGAGCTGCGTGCCCTGCTGCGGGTTCCAGCTGCGTACGACATTGCCGTTCGGGCCCACCAGTTCGACCAGGCCTGCGCCGCTCCAGGTGCTGGCGCCAAGGGCGAGGTGTTCACCGGCTTTGGCGTCCAGCGTCCACCAGCCGGTCGTCGCCGCGCCGGCGGGCATGGCCAGTTCGTGACTGGTGTCGCCGGGACGGCCCAGCTGGTGCGCGTCCGGCACGCGGTGCGCGGTGAAGCTGGCCGGGCCGGCGACATCGTCGGCACTGGCACGCACGCGTACCACGTAACTGCCTGCCGCCAGGTAGACGGAGAAATGGCCAGCGCCGGCGGCATTGAAATACTGGGCCGAGGTGACCACCGTGCCATCCGGGCGCGCGATGTCGAACACCACGGTGCCGGATGGCGCCGCGATATCGTCGAGCACAATCCAGCCGCCCTCTTCCTGCGTCAGGCCGAAGTTGTACTGGTCCTGGCGGCTGCCCAGCGCCAGCTGCAGCGGGGTGTCCCAGGCCAGCGGACCGGTCGCCAGTGCCGGCTGGCGCAAGGTGACGCCAAACGCCACTGCCTGCGTCTGCGTCTGACCGGAGTAGCGCGTCGCGACCAGGTAGACGGCGCCGCTGTCCGGGCCGGTAAAGCTGAGCGACTGCGTGAAATCATAACCATTGCCGATCGTGCGCCCGTAGGCGTCGACCAGGGAATAGCGCAGATTGGTCGAACCGGCCGGGGTGACCGACAGATCCAGGTTGTACAGCACGCCCGGCCGGGCCGTGATCCGGTGCACGGACGTGTTGGCACCCGCGGCCAGTTCGGCGCTGAAGACGGCATCGGCACCATGGCCGACCGCAGTGCCGTCCAGGTCCAGCAGGGCGAATGCATACGATGCGGGGGTCAGGCTGTTCGATTGCAAATCGACGCTGTAGTCCCCCGGCGCGAGGCGCAGGACGGCGTAGCCGCTGGCGCTGCCGGACAGCGTGCCGCTGTACGCGCTGCCGGACGGGCCGGTCAGGTTGAGCGACGCGTTGCCGCCGCGCAAATCGAGCAGCACGGTGGTCGCCTCGGCCAGCGTGAAGTGGTAATGCGCGATGTCGCCGCCAGTGGCCAGCGTGGCACTGACCTGGGCGCCCAGCGACAGTTCGGTAACCGGCTCGCTCCAGGCCGACAGCGACAGCCGCGTGCTGAATGGCGCAGTGTCGCCGCCATGGCTCGACACGTACAGCACGTAGGTGCCGTCGACAGGCAAGGTGATCCGTGTCGCATTGTCGCCGCCGCCGCCGTAGTAGCTGCCGGACGTGACAACCTGGCCAGCCGGGCCGACGATGGTCCAGTAAGTGTACGGATAGCCGGTCAGCGAGGTGCCGCCCAACAGTAGTTTCTGGCCGGCACTGCCGTCGATACGGTAGGCGCTGGCCATGCGGCCTTCGGCCACGTCCGGTGTCACGGTGCCGCCGACGGCCAGCGCCGGCAAGGCGGCGGCGCTGGTGATGCCCAGCCGGTACTGGCCGGGCGATGCCCGGGTCGGCACCAGGCGCAAGGCGTAGGTGCCGGCATCGAGGTGGACCAGGCGGCGCTCGCCTGCGTAGTTCAGGCTGCCGGTCGTGAAGATGGTCGACTCGATGTCGGTGCGCACCAGCGAGCCGGTGTAGTCGCCACCCTGGGCGTCGATCCAGACCCAGTCAGCCTGCGCCAGCGTGAACTGGTACGCCTGGCGGTCGGCGGGCAGGTTCAGCGAGCCGGTGACGGGAATGCCCAATGTGATGTCCTGGAACTGGTCGCGGACCTGGGACAGGGTAAATGCCATGCTGCCGGTGAGCAGCTGGCCGTTGCTGGCCGAGACGCCGGTCAGCTGGACGATGTATTCGCCACTGGCGTCCGGCGTGATGGAGAAGCCGGAACCGCCCGCATAGCCGCTGATCGAGGTACTGCCAGCCTCCTCGCCCTGGGCATTCCAGGCGCGGTAGACCATGGTGTCGTAGTAGCCGATGCTGGCGGGCGCGAGCCAGTAGGTCTTGCCCGCTTCCAGGTTCAGCTTGAGGGTACCGCCACCCTGCGCCCAGTCCACGCTGGCGCTGGTGGTGCCGTCGGCCGGCAGGGCCGGGCTGGCTGCGCTGTCAACCAGCGTCGTCGTGAACGTGAACGGTACGGCCGTGGTCAACGAGTAGTAATAGTTGGCGCGCAGCGTGTACTGCCCGGCGCCCAGCGAATAGGTCGACTTGCCAGTGCTGCTCCAGGTCGGACTGACGGTGTTGCCATAGGCGTCGAGAAGCGCGTAATTGCTGCTGCCGGAGGCGATCGTCTCAGCCAGCGCCAGCTGGGCCGGGGCGCCGAGCGTGAAAGTGTAGTCGAGCGTGCTGGCCGGCCCGTAACTGCCGTGGTTGATGCCGCCCAGGACCAGTGGCGTAGGCGCGCTTGATCCCTGGGTCACTTCGAAGCGCACCGCGCCGCTGTCGCCGCGTGCCACCGCCAGCAGGTAGTGCCCGCTGCTGGTCACCGGCAAGCGGTTGTAGTACGCATACGCGGTGTTGCCGGAAGCGACGACATCGCCACCGGCATCGTACAGCCGCCAGTACCCGGCGCTGGAGCCTTCCAGCGCGTGGAAATCGATGGCGGCGCCGGCGTCGAGGCTGATATCGAACAGCGCGTACGCTTCGTCGTCGGCCAGGTCGATGGCCACCGGGGCGTTGGTCGCCAGCGCTCGCGCATGGGCCGCGTCGACCAGCATGAAGGCGGCGTCGCCGCTGCCGCCTGTCAGCGTCATCTGGTAATGCCCTGCCACCAGCCAGGTCACCGGCATGCGCCAGTCCCACGACCCCAGCCACAGCGAATTCTCGGCGCCGCGCGGACCGCTCAGGCTGGCGCTGCGCCAGTCCCCGCGTTCCCAGTTCAGCGCGATCCAGCCATCCTGCGCCAGGTCGAAGCTGAAATCGAGCTGGCCGTCACCGCTGGCGCTGACGGCCTGGCCCACCGTGATGGGCGTGCTGTCGGCTGGCGCGGCCGGGTCGGCCGGGGTACGCACGATATCGAGCGTGGCGCCGGCGTCGCCATTCGACGTGCGCGTAACGCGCAGGTACAGCGCACCGCTGGCGCCCTGCTGGTACAGGGTATCCTGCGGGTAGTAGCCAGAGCCGACGCGTCGCCCGTAGGCGTCGAAGGCCGTGATTTCGTACTGCCAGGGCGCGCTCATGGTGTAGGCGAAGGCGTCGCCCGGCGCCGCGTCGAGCGCGAACAGGGCCGATTCGCCAACGGCCAGTGCGCCGATCGCCACGGGCGTGCCCGGCTCGAACGCCATGGCCGTGGCGGTGCCGGTGGCGCGCAGTTCGAATGCACCGCCCTGGTAGCCCCAGGCCGACACCACCAGGCGGTAGTCGCCCGCCGTCAGGTAGGCGCTGACGCCGTTCGTTCCGGTGGAATAGCTCAGATCGCGCGTGCCCACCACGGTGCCGGTCGGCCCGATGAGTTCCCACTGGCCGCCGTCGAACGACGCGGGCGCATCGAAGAACCAGGTCCCGGCGCTGGCAACGTGGAAGGTGGTGGTCAGCTGCTGGTCGCGCGACACCAGCGCGCCGGTGAACGCGGTCGCGACGTCCAGCGCAATGGTGCCGGCGTCGGCCGTGGCGTCGACCCAGGTGTCGATGGACAGTGTGGCCGCCAGGGGACCGGTGTTGCCCAGGCTGCCGCCGACGAAAATATAATAATCGCCGGCGGCCGGCAGCACGAAATCCTGCAGCTTGCCGTCGCGGATGTTGTCGGCATAGTCGAGCACGCCGCCGGCCGGATTGCTGACCTGGATGTGCACGGTCTGGCCCGGCGTCGTTATCGCGGTACGCAGGACCAGGTTGGTCGCGCCGTCGACATGCAGCTTGTAGACCTGGTCTTCGCGCCCGGTTGGCGCATCGATCGAGACGGTCTGGCCGAGCGCCAGGTCGGCCACGGCCGCACGTGCCACGAACAGCATGCGGAAATCGAGCGCGGCAGCTTGCCGGCCGACGGCCTCGACGGCCAGTCGATAGCGCCCCGGGCCGACTGCCAGCATGCTGCGCGCCGCATCGTCGCCATTCGTGTCCGCCTGCCCCAGCCGGGTCCCGTTCGGGGTTGTCAAGGTCCAGCGCAGCGCGTCGTTGGCGCTGCTGAGCTGGTCCCAGCGCAGCCAGCCGGCCTCGGTCACATCGATATCGTAGTAGCTGATCGCACCCGGTGTCGCGGTGTTCGCCTGGGTGGCGATGCCCGCCACCAGTGCCTGGGACAGCGGCGTGCTGCGGTACAGCGTGAAATTGTAGGCCAGCGCTTCGTTGGCGCCGGCCGTTCCTTCGATGCTGACCCAGTAGGTGCCGCTGCGCTCGGCCGTCACCACGCCGCTGTCGCTGAAACTGTAGGGTGCGCTGACCACGCGCCCGTCCGGGCCGAAGATGGTGTAGTGCAGGCCATAATTGCCCGCATTCGCCTGCAGGAACAGGCGATCGCCCGCCTGTACGTTGACCTGGTACAGCGCCGACTGCGTGGCCGACTGCAGCGTGCCGCTGGCGGCGTAATTGGGCACGATGACCTGGGCCGACGCTTCACCCAGCAGGCGGAATTTATAGTTGCCGGTGCGGTCGCCCAGACCATCGACGGTGAGGCGGTAGGTACCCGCGCCCAGTTCCAGGAAGCGGTCGCCGGTCGCGGTCAGGTCGCGGCTGGCAAACACCGTGCTGGCGCCGTTGGTCAGGGTCCACTGCATTGCCTCGCCCTGCACGCCGTCGAAGAACAGGCGCGATTGTTCGGTGAGGGTAAATTCATAGGCGTCGCGCTCGCCCGGCTGCGAGATCGCGCCGGCGATCACGTGCGCACCGGGCACCACGTTCTCGGGGTAGCCCAGCAGCGTCGACGTGGCAATGCGCGTGCCCGCGCCGTCGTACTGGTACATGGTTCGCACGTCGTCGTCGGACTGCCGGCCGGCGCTCAGTTGGGCCAGCGTACCGCTTGCGCGCAGTGCCGGCTCGACGACCGTCGTGTAGGCACGTTCTTCGGTCAGGTTGCCGGCGCCATCGTGCAGATACTGCACCAGCATGCCGGTCGCGGCCAGGGTTGCGGCCAGCAGGCCGTCGGCGTCATACAAATTGCGCACCAGCTGGTCGCCCGGCGCAGCCGGCACGTAGACCATGGACGGCGTCAGGATGGACGCCAGGCCGGCAGTGTCCAGCGCGGTCGCATAGCTGGTGACGCCAGTCACCTGGCCGGCGCCGTTATAGGCGGTCGCAGTGACGTGGCCGGCGTTATCGATCTGGTGCACCGGGCGCCCCTGGGTATCCCACGTGGTCCACGTCTGCACGTCGCCCGACTGCGCTTGCGGGCGCAGCGTTTCCACGTCGAGCGGCAACGGCGCGCCGGTGCCATCGACGAGCTGCGCAGTATCGACCAGTTCGGCATACGTCACCGACCAGGTGCGGTTGCCGTTGGCGTCGTAGGCATAGGCATGCATCCGCCCCGCCGCATCGATGTCGGCGGCCTTGTTGCCGGCCGCGTCGTAGTAGGTCCAGGTGCGCGCACCCGACGGCGTTTCGCGCATCGTTTCGCGCCCCAGGGCGTCGTAGACATAGGCGGTGGTGCCCAAGCCCTGCTGCGTCAGCGCCACCAGGCGGCCGGCATTGTCATACGCGCTGACCGTGCTGTCGCCGTGTGCGTCGGTGACCACGGTGCGGTTGCCGGCATCGTCGTACAGCGTGACCGACGTGGCGACGCCGCCGACGGACACGCCCAGTACGCGCCCCAGGCCATCGTAGGCATAGGTGGTCGGGGTGCCGTTTGCGCCGTCAATTTTGTTGAGCAGGCGGCCGCCCTGGTCGTACACGTAGCGGGTCTCGACGGCGCTGCCGGCCACGCCGGTCGATTGCAGATCGGTCTGCACTTGCGCGTACTTCAGCACGCGCGTGAGCTGGCCGTGCGCATCGTAAAACATGTCGGTGCGTTCGACGTCCTGCCGGGTCGGCCCGGCCATGCTGGCGCCAGGCGTGGCGGCCAGCACCAGGGCGGCGATCTCGGCCACATCCATGTACTGGTTGAGCTGACCAGCGTCGAGTACCTGTTTGTCGTACGCGAGGGTCGTGACGAGCTGGCCATGGCCGTCGTAGCGGTATTCGGTGACCCGCCCTTCCGGACTGACGCGGTAGCGCAGCTCGCCGTGCATGGCGGCGCCGGCTGGCGATGGCGCGTAGTAGTACAAGGTGGTCGCGCTGGTGCTGCCATCGTCGGTGCGCTCGGCCAGCAGTTCGCCACGCTCGCTGTACGTCCAGTTGGTCGACTTGCCGTCGGCCGTCGACCGGTACACCAGGTGCCCGACAGCGTCGTAGCTCATCTGGGTGGCGACGCCGTTGCGGTCCGACACCGTACTGACCTGGCCGTTCCACCCGTAGTCGATCTGCACCGGCTGCGCGCCGCCTGGCGCACTGATGCTTGCAAGCTGGCCATTGCCGTTATAGCCAAGGCGGGTTACCCGGCCAAGCGCATCGGTATAAGTCGTTTCGCCGCTGTTCGCATCGTACTGGAACAGCTGGCCCGGGCGCGCCGCATCGCCGTTGGCGGCCGCGGCCACGCCCAGGCTGAAGGTAGCGCTGACTTCTGCGCCGGCGCCGTCGATGGCGGTAATGCGGATGTCCACGCTGCCCACGTCGCCCTGCAGCGGCACGCCGCTGAAGGTGCCTGTGGTGGCATCAAATACCAGCCAGGCTGGCAATGGCGCACCGTCGGCCAGGGAGGCGGTGTAGCGCAGCGTGTCGTCGACGTCCGCGTCGGCAATCAAGCCGGCCGGCAGGACAAACGCGAACGGTGCGCCCTGCGACGCCTGCTGGGGTGGCAGCGCCGCGACGACGACTGGCGCGCTGTTGTTTGCGGCAACGTCGAGCCAGCCTGTGGTGGACGATTTCAGGCCGTCCACGCTGCGCGCGACGATGTCGATCTGCACCCAGCCATGAATACCTGCGACCAGAACGCCGGACAATGTGCGGGTCGCGGCGTCGAAGTGCCACGACTGCATGCTGGTCGGATCGTACGGCGATGCTTCATACGAGACCGGCGTGCCGCTGGCGACAAGGAACAGTTCCTCCGGCAGCGTCAAGGTAAACGCGGCGCCGCCGACGGCCGCCTGGTTCGCCAGTGGACTGTTCAGAAGGGGGACGTCGCTGACATCGAAGCTCTCGGCGCCGCTGCTGCCATCGGCGTGCGTCCAGCTGACAGCGGTGCGATTACCGTCGGCGTCGAAGTCGGTGCTGGTCAGGTTGCCATGGCCATCATCCTCGGACACGGTATAGCTGCCGTCGGTCGGGCTGGTACGGGTGGTGGTACTGGAACCGTCGGCATGCCAGCTGGTGCTGACCCGTGGCAGGCCGGGCAGGTCCAAATCGTCGGCGATGATGGCGCCCTCGGCGTTGTAGGTGACGGTGTGGTCGACCACGTCCACGATATAGGTCTCAATGCTGTAGGTGCCGTCGGGATAGCGGACGCGGTACGTTCCGGTGCCATCGGCGGCGCGCTCGAAACTGCCGGTTTGCCCATCGCTGTCTTGCCAGGTGTAAGCGTCGTCCGTTCCGGCGTTGGTCGACACCGCGCCAAGGCGGTCACGGTTGCTGGCTTCGTAGCTGCCGTCCGCATGCGTGACCTGGCTGTACCCGCTGCCGTCGGCATACGCCATCGTCGCGGTCTCGGTCAGGACGTCGCCATTCTCGTCGTATTCGGTGACGGTCTTCCGGCTGAAGTCGTTAACCTGGGTTTGCCCGGATTCCACGGTCCGCCCCTGCGCGTCGTAGCGCGTCCACGAGGCAACGCCAGGGCCACTGGAGGCGTCTCCCGAGGTGCCGTCGGCGCGCGACCAGGTGGTGTTGCTTTGGCCATCCACGCCGAGGATGGTGGTTGAGGTGTAGCCGGCACCGTCGTCCGTATCGGTCGTCGTCGTACCGTCGGCCGCGACGTTGACGGTGGTGGTGGCGCCACCCTCGCGGCGCACGCTGGTTTTCGTGCCGTCCGGGCTGCTCGTGGTCTGCAGCACCGCCTGCCCTTGTCCGTCGATGTGCGTGACGACCCGGCTGCCATCGGCACCCAGCAGCGTGACGTTGTAGCTCCCGTCCGCATACGTGCTGCCGCCTTCCGAAACCGACGACAGGCGAAATCCCGTGTCGTCTTCGACGTAGGTAAAGGCCAGCGTGGTACCGTCGGTCTGGGAAATCGATGCCAGGCGCTGGCTGTCGCCATCGTAGCGGTAGCCGGTGCGATACACGTTTGCGTCGGCCACGCTGTTGTCTGCGGGGCTGAGGTCGACCACGACAGCGCTGAGGCGGGAGCTGGCGTCGTACTCATAGCGCACGCGGGTCTGGTCGCGCCAGTTGCCGTCGGCATCCTGGATATGCGTGCGCACGCTGGCCAGGTTGGCGCCATCGTACTCGTAGTACACCGCTTCGCCGCTGTCGCTGGTGGCGCTACGCAGCAAACCGCCATCGGTGTACGCATAGTCGACCCGGTAAGCGCCGGCATCGACTGCACTCAGCAAGCGTCCGCTCACGCCATCGTAGGTCTGGACCAGCGTGGCGTCCAGATTGCGCCAAAGAACGGCGCCGTCGACGACCTCGATGGTACCCGCCAAGCCACCGGCCTCCGGTACATACTGCAAGGACTCGGCGCTGCGCCGGGAACCTTCGCCGGGCGATGGCGCGCTGGCCAGCCAGTAAACGGTTTGCGAACCATCACGTCCGCTCAGGCGGATCGCGCTGCCCGGGCTGCCAAGCTCCCCCTGGATCAGTTCGATGCGTTGCGCATACAGTCCGGTGCTGGGATTGTCACTGCCGGCGTCGCCAAGCTGACCCTGGCTGCTGTAGGTGCGCAAGACGCCAAGGTCGAGGCCATGATCGAACAGCTGTTCGTCGCGGGTCTGCACGATCAGGTTGCCATTGCTGCCGTTAACATACACCTGCTGGCCATTGCGGCCGGCTTGCGCCTGGCCAAGCAAGCCGCCATCGCCGAGTACACCGTTCAGTGTCAGATTCAGCCCAAGTCCATGTCCGTTAACAATCGCAACCATTGCACTATTCCTTGTCTGGATGCCTGCCAACGCAGGCATGTGAGAATTCGAGTGCCGACGTGGGCCAAAAGGCGCCATTCATCGGCTTCGACAAGGCATCCGTGCTTTTCTGGAATTGTTTAGGTGTGGAAAGAAAATAGTGGGAAATCAGGCCTTACTGTGCACGCTGAGGCTGGCAGCCGAATTCCTTTACCAGCTAAATTGCGCGAGGTAGTACATGAGAACCGCGATTCTGTGCAATAAGCGCATCGATATTCGCGCAGCCACGCATGTATCCTCCCCTCGGATCACTCGCTAGCTGACTACGACCACCTCGTCAGACACAACTCTTGAGCGCGCCCATTTCACGTAACGTGCGTATCGTTTCCGCCGCCACATGAACATCCTTCAATCCAAGCCAGATTGTTTTGACGCCGGGCTCGCCATCGCTCTTGCATGCGAGGAAGCCGCCGATGCAGGCGAGTTGGCGCAGAACGTCGTGCAGACCTGGCTTGTCCGGAGGTGTTTTTTTCGCAGCAGGCAGGCCGCTCGATTTCCCAGCGCGCGCGGTACCAGTCGGTCGGCTCGACGCCATCCGGCGCATCGTACGCGCCTTCAGCCCATGCCGCGCGGGGGTTGATAGCTCAACGAACCGAGGCCGAACGCGCCTTGGCCATTGAAATCGAGTTCGGTCGTGTCCTGCAGGCACAGCACCAGCGGCAGCGCGGCCATGCGCTGCGCGGTTTGCTGCCAATGTGGCGCCATGATCGCCTGCCAGTCGACGCTGTCGTTGTCGAAGAAGCGGTACGCCGCCATTGTTTCGCCCCAAGCCTTGGCAGGCATTCGGCACGCTCGCCGTCGGGTCAGCCGCAAATCGTTCCGTCAAGATCTTCGCTCGTTTGTTCAGGCGCGCATCGCCTGGGTCGAGTTGTTCAAATTCCGTCCCGGTTCAAGGTGCTGGCTCTGTCGCCAATTCGTCCACGCAAAAGACGAGCGTAAGCCTGAATCGCGGCGCGTTTACAAGGGCGCGTCAAGCCATTCAATGTCAACGCGTTTTCAGGCCCGCTGGGCGGTGCGCCGGAGTTGTGTATAACGAGGTGGTGTTAACCCGGTGCGGCCCGCAGGAAGCGGCCGATCAAATTCAGAATGCTGGTTTCGTGCGCGTCCGCTGTGGCATAGGGAAAGTTTTGCTCAGCTGAGGTGGCAATGGCCAGATTCAGCTTCGGCACGATTAGTGCGAATTGGCCACCATAACCCCAAGCCAGATTGACCGAAAATCCCGCCATGGTCCCACTCCACCACAAATTACCATAGCCGATATTTTCCAGCGCGCCAGAATCACCCAGCTTTGTCACGTGGGGAGCATGACTGTCTGCCAGCCAGCTTGCTGGAACGATGGAACGGCCTTGCCATTGCCCCGCTTGCAACGCCATCCAAGCCAGTTTCATCACGTCGCGGGTACGTAACTGCAGACCGAAAGAGCCGTGCACCGTACCCACAGCATCGCGTGACCAAGCGCTGCGGCGAATACCAAGTGGCTCAAACAGCTTGGTGGTCGCTAGCGCCAATTCATCCATCCCACACGCATCACGAAGGATCGGCGACATGAGGTGGGAGGAGGCGGTCGTATAGTTCCAACGCGTACCACGACCTCTCCCGTCTGACGGCAACGCCAGCGCAAACGCAGTCAGGTCCGAAGCACCGGTAGCATCGTACTGGCGGGTCGGCTCATTCCATTCCTGGCCGCCGCGCATGTCAAGTAATTGCTGTAGCGAAATCCCGGCGGCGTAAGCGTTGGGTGTCTTGGCCAGCTCATTTGGTAGCAGCTTGGAAAGGGTATCTGTCGTGCTGGCGATTTTGCCTTCGGCCAGAGCCTGTCCAATCAGCATGCTGCTGACGGTCTTGGTGACGGAGGCAACGCCGCGCAGGTCCGATGATTTCGCGCCGCCGTAATAGCGCTCCCCAATCAACTGGCCATTGCGCACGACCAACATACTATACAGAAACGGATTTGCTGCGCCATCATCGAGCAGGGCTTGCATCGAGGTAGCAGAAATACCTTGGCTAGCTGGGGTGGCTATGGGCCAATCGTCTGCTTCCACCGTTGTCGGGATAGGATTTCCGGTACGGTCATTCCCGCTGCCATTTCCCCCACCGCAGGAGCCTAACTGTTTAGTTTCGTGTGATCATATTCCTCGTCGCAGCATGGCGTTGTTCCGCGCCAAAGCCGTGCTTGACGAGTTGAT
>NZ_JAQQPS010000036.1:0-35603 GCF_036688685.1 Massilia sp. S19_KUP03_FR1
AGGCAGGGAACGTACCGTTATTGTCTCAGGTTGCGGCACCGGCGGGAACGGGAGCGCCTTAATTAATCAGCGTTTCCCTAGGCACTTGCTATTTGGTTTGCCAGCGAAAATCCCACTACTACGCAATTCTTGTTACGATATTTGTTCATGCCGCACATAATGCCGTAGCACTTGTCTTGGGCGACTAATTATTTTTCCGAAATAGTTGTGAGTGTGCACGGTTTGTCACGCTTCGCACAGTGGTGAACGACCCGCTGTGATGTTTGGGTGCTCGACGACCGAAATGTGCCCAGGCTGAAGAATTTCGGCACCTGTCGCGTTTGACTAAGTGTCAAGACCCGCTTGGTTATAGACGCGTTTAACGAATAATTCCGGCTTTTTATCGTGCCAGTTTTTCAGTGCCTGGATCGGCGTCTGGTGTTTGAGGGCGCGCTGTGGGATGCTGTTGTTGTAGATTTTTAGATAGTTGCGCAGCGTCGATTCTAGCTCGGCAGCGGAACCAAAACGGGTCTGTCCAACGATCTCGCTGATGCGGCCATTGAAGGTAAGCGATCCATGAACCACAGCCTTGCCGCTCGATTCCACTTTCCGCATGCTTGCCGTTTCAATTTGAATGGGAGCAAGCATGGAAGGCGACACTGAATTCTGGATGTCACACGTTGAGGCCTTGCGCCGCGACGGCGGCGCGGCGAGCGAGTACGCGCGCCAGCACGGGCTGGCGCTGGCATCGTTGTATTACTGGCGGCGCAAGGTGCAACTGGCAGCCGCAGACAGCGCCGGCGGCGGCGTTGGGGCGGCGGGCAAGTTCGTCGCCTTGCGCGTGCTGGATGTGGCAGCAAGTACAGCAACGGGCCCATGCACACTGGTGCTGTGCTCGGGCCTGCGCCTGGAGCTGGCGGCACTGCCGTCGCCGGGCTGGTTGCTGGCTCTCGATCAGGCCCACGCGGGAGCGCGCTGATGCACCCGGGTTGCCGCATCGACCAGGTGTTCCTGTGCCGCGAGCCGGTCGATTTCCGCAAGTCGATCGGCGGGCTGTCGGTGCTCGTTGAGCAGGAGTTGCGACTCGATCCATTCGGCAGCGCGTTGTACGTATTCGTCAACCGCCACTATTAGGGCTGCTGTGGTCAAGTAATTTCGGACACAACGATAGGTTCGCGTGCTGCCATTTTCCGTTCATAGACGGCGGGCGGCAGATTGCCCAATGCTGAATTGATTCGCTTACAGTTGTAGAAGCCGACGATGTAGTCGGTGATGTCGGACTTGGCCTCTGCATGGTTGGCATACTGACGTTGCCAGACACGCTCCATTTTTAGGTTCAGGAAAAATCGTTCCGCGACGGCGTTATCCCAGCAGTTTATAGTGGACCCACAGTTTGAGACAGCGGTTTAAGCTATGTTCCTCACGGGAGGATAGCGGCGAATGGCGGAAATAAAGAAGCGGAAAGTGCATAGCGCGGAGTTCAAGGGGAAGGTCGGCCTTGAGGCGGTACGCGGGGTCAAGACGGTCAATGAGATCGCTCAGCAGCATGGCGTTCATCCGGCGATGGTGGCGCAGTGGAAGAAGGAAATAACTTCCCGTGCTGGGACCTTGTTCGAAGGGAAGCGTGGCCCGAAGGCCGAAGCGGAGCATGAGGGCGAGGACCGACTCTACGGTGAAATCGGGCGCCTCAAGATGGAATTGGACTGGCTTAAAAAAAAGTCAGGCCTGTAAGCGGCGCCGTGCGACTGGGTTGGATCGAGGCAGTCGGCCAGCTATCGCTGGTGCGCCAGTGCGAGCTGGCAGGCGTATCGAGGGCGACCGTTTATCGGCCACGTGTAGTGGCAATTCCTGACGATGATGATCTGGTTCTGTGTGCGCTGATCGACGAAGAATTCACTCGGCACCCGTTCTACGGCAGCAGACGGATGGTGGTGATTCTGAAGCGGCAAGGATGGCTGGTAAATCGCAAGCACGTACAGCGACTGATGCGCATTCTGGGGCTGGCCGGAATGGCGCCGGGGCCGGGCACTCCGGTGCAGCATCCAGGCCACAAGGTCTATCCGTATCTGCTGCGTGGCGTGGCCATCGTGAGACCAAACCACGTCTGGAGCACGGACATCACGTACATCAGATTGGCGCGCGGTTTTGCGTACCTGGTTGCGATCATCGACTGGTATTCGCGACGCGTGCTGACCTGGCGTATCAGCAACAGCATGGACGCATCGTTTTGCGTGGACTGTCTGGAGGAGGCGTTGATCGATCACGGCAAGCCCGAAATCTTTAACACCGACCAGGGCAGCCAGTTCACCAGCATGGCGTTCACGGGGGTGCTAAAACGAGAAGGCGTTGACATCAGCATGGACGGGCGGGGCCGAGCGTTGGACAACATCTTCGTGGAGCGCCTGTGGCGCAACGTCAAGTACGAGGACGTGTACCTGAACGGGTATGCCACGATGGGCGAGCTGCATGCCGGGCTGACGCGATACTTCGCCTTCTACAACGGCGAACGACCGCACCAGCGATTGGACTACCGGACGCCGAATGTTGTGTACGAGAGTGGCAAAGGCGGCGGCGCCATGATCGTCGACAAATACGGCAGCGTGCCCGATCCGAGTTCGCCTGAGCCAGTGCCAGGGCTTGGTGCACGCAGCGCTGGGGAGCATGGGGCTCCGCCCCAAACCCCGCCCGGCCGGCAGCAAAGTGCGATGACTGCCACGCTGACAGATGGATGAAATTAAGGAAGACGGGGCAGCGCCGATCCGCTGCGTGCAGGTTCAGGACACTAGCTTAAACTCAGGCAAAAACTGTCTTGACGGATGGGTCCACTTTATCCGTCATGGCAGAGAACTCGAGAAAACGTCCCCAGAAATCGTTAAAAACATCTTGAATTATTGGGAAGCCTGCTGTGGTCTAATTTGTCCGGACACCTCAATAGGTGGAAAATGTACCACCTGAGGAGCAACACATGGCAACAAGAAAACGCAAAACATTCGATCCGAGCCTGAAGCTGGAAGTGGTTCGGATGATCACAGAGCAAGGCCAAAGTATTCGGAACGTCAGCGAAAGCATGGACATTGGTCAGACCGCGATCCGGAGGTGGTTGGCGCAGGGAGGGCGCCGAGCAGAGTGGCCAGCCAGGTATCGGTAAGCCGTTGACTGCCGAGCAGCAGAGGATCCGCCAGCTGGAACAGGAGAATCAGCAACTTCGCCAGGACGTGACAATATTAAAAAAAGCGTCGGCCTTCTTTGCCCGCGAAATGAAGTGACCCATCAGGTCATTGAAGCGCTGCAAAAGGAGGCCATCCCGGTCCAGCAAAGCTGCCGTGTTCTGGAAGTGAGCCGATCGGCTTTCTACGAAGCAAAGCGACGTGTTGCCGAGCCGGTCATCTGCAAAGAAAGCCTGTACCTAAAGGCGGCATTCATGGCGAGCCATCAAAGCTACGGCAGCCGTCGACTGGTCACTGCTATGGCCAATGAAGGCTTCCAGATGGGGCGTTTCAAGGTGCGCAGCTTGATGCGCAAAGCAGCGTTGAAGCCTGTCTGAAAACGTAAATTCATTCATACGACTGACAGCAAGCACGACTTGCCGATTGCAGAAAATGTTCTCAACCGACAGTTCAATCCACCGACGCCGGATATGGCTTACGTCAGCGATATTACGTACATTCGTACGGGCGCCGGATGGCTGTACCTGGCCACTGTGCTCGATCTGTACGCGCGCAAGGTGGTCGGCTGGGCCATGGTGCCAAGCATGCCCGCCAAGCTCGTCTGCGACGCGTTGAACATGGCGATTCAACAGAGGAAGCCGGCGGCGGGACTGCTCGTCCATTCCGACCGAGGCAGCCAATATGCCAGTGAGCTTTACCAGGATCTTTTGAAGAAGCATGGCTTCGTCTGCAGCATGAGCAGGAAAGGGAACTGCTGGGATAACGCCGTCGCGGAACGATTTTTCCTGAACCTAAAAATGGAGCGTGTCTGGCAACGTCAGTATGCCAACCATGCAGAGGCCAAGGCCGACATCACCGACTACATCGTCGGCTTCTACAACTGTAAGCGAATCAATTCAGCATTGGGCAATCTGCCGCCCGCCGTCTATGAACGGAAAATGGCAGCACGCGAACCTATCGTTGTGTCCGAAATTACTTGACCACAGCAATTCGCCAAATTCGTTTAGAACACGTCGGCTTACAAACGTTGCTTCACCGTAGGTCCAGTAACGGGGAAGTCCCTTTCATTCAGAGGGGGATTACCGCATTGACTGTTGAGATGTGTCAACAGTTCTTAGTGCTGCCAACGCATTTCAAACCCCCTTTCCTGCGTACAATAATTTGGCGGATGGATTCTTGAGGGCTAGAGTTGAGAGGAATCACGTCGCTCGATAACGTTATTACTTGGGACCGCGAATATGAAAGCAACATCGCCTAAGCAGTCATTGGATCTCGCACATAAGTCCTTGTTCCGCCAACAGGCCATCGAGAATGTAACGGTTCGTCAGTACGGCAGCGTCATCCTAACCCGTCACACCAGCCATCTAATCCTCACGTGCATATTCGTGACGCTGGCATTACTGATAATTGCCTTTTTCGCCATTTTTCAGACAACTCGCAAAGTCCCGATCCAAGGGATGCTCGTACCAACCGCAGGTGTAACGCGCGTATTTTCCAGCCAAGTTGGCGTCATTAACAAGGTGCGCGTCCAGGACGGGCAGTTTGTGCGCGAAGGAGATATTCTGTTCGTCGTTTCCAGTGAGCGCAGCACTTCCGATCCACGCTCTACCGAGGCCCTCATTTCCGAATTGATCGCAAAGCGCCGCGCCAGTTTTGATACCGAACTACTGCAGGCCAAAACGCAATCGCGGTCTCGGCGCACGGCTCTGCAGCAGCGCACGCTTGATCTAGAGAGTGAAATCAAACGCCTCGACAACCAGGCCTTCATCCAAAAACAGCGCATTATTCTGTCCGAGCAGAACGTTGCACGCTTCGCCCAGTTAAAGGCTACAAATTTCATTTCGGCAGCGCAGTTTCAGGAACGGGAAGCTGAGCTGCTGGATCAGCGCCAGCGCCTGTTAGAAATTGAGCGTATTCAATCCACAATTCGGCGCGACTCGGCAAGTACCCAAGCGGAGGAGAAGGACATCGCGCTCCAGGCGCTGCGCGACGAAAACGCTTTGCGCCGCAGTGCATCTACGCTTGAACAGGACCTTACCGAGAATGATGCACGGCGCGAAGTTCCGATTCGCGCACATCAAACCGGCACGATCACGGCGATTGCGGCAAACCTCGGCCAGACCGTCGGCGCTGCGACTTCTTTGGCATCAATTCTGCCGGAAGGAAGCAAGCTGGAAGCGGAAATGTATGTTCCATCCCGTGCGGTCGGCTTCATCAAGCCCGGCATGACAGCCCTGTTGCGATATCAGGCTTTCCCTTACCAGAAGTTCGGCCAGCACCCCGCGCGCGTGCGCGAGGTGGTCACTACCTCGGTGCGCCCCGAGGAACTGCCTACCTCAGCGGCGGCGATGCCGGGCGCGGCACAGTCGGAGCCGGTCTACCGAATCAGGCTCGAGCTAGATCAGCAGACCGTCCAGGCATACGGCGCAGCCAGGCCGCTACGCTCCGGCATGCTCGTCGATGCCAGCGTCATGCTTGAGCGCCGCAAGCTCTACGAATGGGTACTCGAACCGCTCTTTAGTATTTCCGGCCGCTTGTAAGCAGGTACTGTCCGTTTCCGATTCTCGTGCCAGCAGTGGCTGAGCTTATGCAGCCGGCTTCTCCCTGATCGAAGGTGAATGATGCAATTTCCTATTCTTGCCGAGTTAGCTTTCTGGAACAGCCGGCGGCTGCCCGTCCTGCTACAGACCGAAGGAACTGAATGCGGCTTGGCATGCATGGCGATGATCGCCAGTTATTGGGGCCACCGAATCGATATTCCGAGCATGCGTCGCCGCTTCTCGGTGTCGATGAAGGGAGTGAATTTGAAGGGCCTGATGGCGATGGCGAGTGGTCTGTTATTGCAGACACGTCCGCTCAAGTTGGAACTCCAACATTTGCCCGAACTAAAGCTCCCCTGCATCCTGCACTGGGACTTGAACCACTTTGTCGTGCTTAAGTCCGTTTCGTCCAAGTATGCTGTCGTGCACGATCCGGCTATCGGCGAAAGAAGCGTCGCGCTGGAGGATTTCGCGAATCATTTCACAGGCATTGCGCTTGAGATAACACCAACCGCGCAGTTCAAGCCCAAGGAAGAACGCCAGAATTTCTCTCTGTTCTCGCTGATGGGGCATGTGGGCGGCCTGCGTGGCGGACTGGTACAGCTGCTAGCGCTCGGATTGGCCCTGCAAGTCTGCGCTCTGGTCGCCCCCTTCTACATGCAGTGGATCGTGGACGAAGCCATATTGGCGTCCGACCGTGACCTGATTTCGGTGCTCGGCTGTGGCTTCTTGCTGCTGGTACTGCTCCAGACTGCAATCGGCGCCGTCCGCTCTTGGGTAACCACCGTCCTGTCCACCAGCCTGAACCTGCAATGGTTAGGCAATGCTTTTGTCCATCTGCTCAAGCTGCCGCTGCCTTACTTTGAAAAGCGCCATACCGGTGACATCGTCTCGCGCTTTAGCTCAATCCAGCGGATCCAGACCTGTCTGACAACCCAGTTCGTCGAAGGGGTTATCGACGGCATCCTGGTGTTGGGCACCCTGTTCATGATGCTTCTGTATAGCACCACACTCGCAGCGGTCGCCTGCGTTGCCGTGCTGCTGTATGCGCTGCTGCGATGGGCAATGTTCAGTCCACTACGAGACGCGAACTCCGAGGAGATCATTCACGCCGCAAAACAGCAGAGCCACTTCATGGAGACCGTGCGTGGCATGCAGAGCATTCGCCTGTTCGGCCGCAGCGAAGAGCGTCGTTCAGGCTGGATGAACTCGTTAACCGACGAATTCAATGCCCAATTACGTATCGCCAAACTCTCAGTCTCGTACCAGACCGCCAATACCTTGCTGTTCAGCGGAGAGCGTGTGATTGTAATCTGGCTTGCGGCGCTCGCTGTACTCAACAACAACTTCTCGGTGGGGATGGTGTTTGCCTTCATCAGCTACAAGGACCAGTTCAGTCAGCGTATGGCCAGTCTGATCGACAAGCTGTTTGAATTGCGGATGATGCGCCTGCATGGCGAGCGGCTGGCGGACATTGTGCTGGCTGAAGCGGAGCGGGATGATGATGCAGCTGAAGTCGACGCGAGCCATATCACGCCTTCGATCGAGATTAATAACCTGAGTTTCCGCTATTCAGACGGCGAGCCCGAAGTCATCCGCGTACTCAACCTTAGCATCCCCGCTGGGCAATGCACTGCGATCACTGGGCCATCAGGCTGCGGCAAAACGACACTGATGAAATTATTGCTCGGACTGCTCACGCCAACGAGCGGCGAAATTCGCGTCGGCGGCGTGCCATTGGGTTCTCTTGGGCTGTCGAACTACCGCCATATGCTGGGCACAGTGATGCAGGACGATACCCTGTTTGCCGGTTCGATCTCGGACAACATCAGTTTCTTTGATCCTATCGTCGACATGCAGCGCGTCTACGAATGCGCGGGACTGGCCGCGATAGCGCCCGACATTGCGGCCATGCCGATGGCCTTCAACACGCTCATTGGTGATATCGGTACGGGCCTGTCGGGTGGCCAGAAACAGCGCATTCTGCTCGCACGCGCGCTGTACAAAAACCCGAAAATCCTGGTCCTGGACGAAGCGACCAGCCATCTGGATGTGTGGAATGAACAGGCCGTCAACCAGGCCATCCAGACAATTGCGCTCACTCGCATCATCGTTGCACACCGTCCGGAAACGATCCAAATGGCAGAGCGTGTGATTGTGCTGCAGAACGGGCAGGTGGTTCAAGACATCAGTAAGCCAAGTCCTGGGGATCAGCAGGCGGCTTGAGAGCGAATCCCGACTTGTCCATTTGCGTGTGTCTGTTGAGTAAGGTATTGATTTAAATTCTTCTACGCTTTTGGGGAGTGCTGCGCAAGCGGCTGGGAAAATGATATTTCTGACAATCACCGCTACACTTGACTGACTAACTTTCCTGAAAGAACGCTGACCATGCCGCTCTCCTTGCGTGGCTTATTTGCCGCCCTGCTGCTGATCTCGCTGACCGCCCACGCCGCTCCGGCCGAAGGCGACGTGCCGCCCAAGTACGTCGGCAAGCTGATCGACGGCACAGCGGCCAAGGTGTCCGATTACGCCGGCAAAGCGGTGGTACTGTCATTCTGGGCGACCTGGTGTACGTACTGCCTGAAGGAGTTGCCGGTCTTGAATGCCATCCAGAATTCCGGCGCAAAAGACCGCATCGAAGTCATTGCGCTCAATATCGAAGAGCGCGACGTCTTCCGTGGCGCGACGCGCGCGCTGAGCAAGGTCATCAACATCCGGATGGCGTACGACCCGGACCACATCGCCCAGTCCGCCTATGGCGTGAAAGGCATCCCGCACATGGTTATCATCGGCAAGGACGGCAAGATCATCCGCGTGTATCGCGGCTACGCCGAATCGTCGCTGGGGCAGATCGTCGCCGATATCAACCAGGCAACGGGCGCAAGCGCGCCATAATGAAAACGAGCACGGGCGCAGCAGATTGCTGAGCCGCACGCTAAAATAGCGGATTGAAGTTCACCTCCTCAATCCCCTACCCCATTCCCTCCCCCGCACATGAAAAAAAGCCTCGCGCCCCTGGCCCTTGGCGGTTTTGGTATTGGCATGACCGAATTTGTCATGATGGGCATCCTGCCCGATATCGCTACCGACCTCGCCATCACCATCCCCCAAGCGGGTTACCTGATTGCCGCCTATGCGATGGGTGTGGTGGTCGGGGCACCGACGCTGGTCGCACTGATGGCGCGCCAGGCCCCGAAAACCGTGCTGATCTGGCTCATGATGCTGTTCACGCTGACCAATGCGCTGTCGGCGCTGGCACCGAATTTTCACGTCCTGCTGGTGGGCCGCTTCCTGGCGGGCTTGCCGCACGGCGCCTTCTTCGGCGTCGGCGCCGTGGTCGCCAGCCGGCTGGCCGACAAGGGCAAGGTGGCCGCCGCGGTGGCCAGCATGTTCACCGGCTTGACGCTGGCCAATGTGGTCGGCGTGCCCTTCGGTACCTGGCTGGGCCACAACGCCAGCTGGCGCCTGGTGTTCCTGGTGGTGGCGGCAATCGGCATCGCGACGGTGCTGCTGCTCAAGCGCTGGGTGCCGCACATCGACGCCAGTCCCAGTCCCGGCTTTCGCCATGACCTGAAAATCTTCAAGCGGCCCGGCCTGTGGCTGGCGATGTTGATCACCTCGATCGGCACCGGCGGCTTCTTCGCCTCGTTCAGCTACATCGCGCCGCTGCTTACCGACATGGCGCATTTCCAGCCGGGTACGATACCGCTGATCATGACCCTGGTCGGGGTCGGCATGACGGTCGGCGTGATCCTTGGCGGCAAGCTGGCCGACAAGGTCGCGCCGATTAAATCGGTCGTGATCCTGCTGGCCATCATGGCAGTGCTGCTGGTGTTGAACGGCCTGCTGGCGCATTCGAAGCCGGCGATCCTGTTCCTCGCCTTTGCCACCGGCGCCAATGCGCTGGCGCTGGGGCCGTCGATCCAGATGCTGCTGATGGACCATTCACGCGACGCCGAAATGCTCGGCTCGTCGCTGGGCCAGTCCGGTTTCAATATCGGCAATGCGCTGGGGGCATTTTTGGGCGGCATCCCGCTGACGCTCGGTTACAGCTACGCCTCACCGCAGTGGGTAGGCGCTGGCCTGGCGCTGGCGGGCGTGGCGTTCGCCCTGCTGATGCTGGGCAAGCATCGCACCTTCGGCGCAGTCGGGGTGCTGGCGCCGCGTTAAACCAATAAAGCGGCGCTCATGGTGCGGTAAGCATCTTCTGCTTCAACCTGAATCGTCGCGAGAACCCCTTCGTCGAACATCAGGTCGGTCGTCGACTCGGCGTCGCGCGGCGTGTTGACGCTGCGGTTATCGAGCGGCGACGGCACCGGGGCGTATTGATTGGCCAGCAGCAGCGTGTCGAGCAAGGACGTGGGCGACATGGACAGCATGCCGGCGCGCAGCCCGGCGATGGCGGTGGCCACTTCTTCCGGCACGGCCAGCTTGCGGATCACTTCACGGCTGACCACCTCTTCGCACAAAGTGGCCCAGTTTTCCGGATCGGCATCTAGCAGACCCGGGAATTCGTCGGCGCGCGAGAGCAGATAAAATCCACCCACTTCATGCACGATGGCGGCAAACACGGCGGTGTCCGGATTGACGCCAGTCATGCGCCGCGCGAACACCTGCGCCAGCGCTGCCACATGGGCCGTGTGTTGCCATAATTGTTCGGCCTTGGCACGCAGGGTCGGGTCGGTGATGCGTGCGCCAAACTGGCGCACCAGCAAGCTGGCAACCAGGGTTTGCAGGTTGCGGTAACCGATGCGGTTGACCGCAGCGCGCACATTGGTGATGGCCGCGCCGCCGCCGCCGTTGAAGGCAGCAGAATTGGCCAGCGCCACCGTGCGCGCGGCCAGCTGCGGCTCGCCCAGCGTCAGGCGAATGGCATCCTCCAGGTGGCAATCGGATTTATCGAGGGCCAACTGGAGGCGCAGCACCGCATTCACGCTGGTCGGCAAGCTGATTTCGCCACGGGTGGCTTGGGCGGCGATGTAGCCAAAGGCTTCTAGTCTGTTCACGCAAAAATTATACGCGTGCTGCCAGGTTCGCCCATGGATTAAAGGTTCTCTGTTGCAAATTTGTGAGAATCTGCTTGCAATATAGACAAAACCCCGTGGACGCAATGCGCACACGGGGTTGCAGGACTTGCCGGCTGAGGCCGAAGTCTTGCTTATTTGACTTTGATTGCGCTCTTCACATTCGTCACGCCTTCGACAGACTTGGCGGCGGTGACGGCCTTGTCGGCTTCGGCTTTCGAATTCACGAAACCGCTCAGCATGACCACGCCTTTTTCGGTTTCCACGTGGATGTCCATCGACTTCAGTTCAGGCTCGCCGAAGATGCTGGCCTTGACCTTGGTGGTGATCACGGAGTCGGATGCGACGGCCGCGGTTTTATCGGCGGCGCGTTCGGTGCTGCCGCTCGTGCTGCTGGTTGCGGCACGCGTTTTGTCGCCAGCGCGGTCGATCATGTTTTCGGTTTTTTGCGCAACGGTCGAGGCGACAGCCTTGGTTTTATCGACCGCCGTTTGTGCGACTTCCTTGGTTTTATGGGCAGCGTTCTCGGTTTTCGTGCCCACCGTGGTGACGTTGCCTTTGCTATCGACCAGGCAGCCGGTTTTCGACGAGCCGGACGCTTGCGCGCACTTGTCGACCGCATCAGAGCGGGTTGGATCCTTGGTGTCGGTGCTGGTGACCAGCGGCGAGCGGACGGTCGTGGTGGTGGTCGTGGTCGTCGATGCACCGGTCTGGGCGAATGCGCCGCCGACAGCAGTGGCCAGCAATGTGGCCAGCAAAGTTGCGTTAAGCGTTTTCATGGAAGAGTCCCTTGTACGGTTGTTTTGATGACCCATTAGACGCCAGGCTGGTGTAAATATCTGTGCGCCATCCAACACTTGCCTGATAAACACTAGTTCTCGGGATTGTCCAGGTTGACACCGTCACGCCACAAGGATGCCACGTCGGCAAACGGCTGCGCCTGCACGCCCAGGCGCTGCGGGTCGCTGGCCAGGCGCAGCCAGGTGCGGGTATCGTGATTCCCGCCGGACAGCGAGCTGCTGTCGCGCAGGCCGCTCAGCCAGCGATAAACCGCACTGTACTGCCCGGGATGACGCATCTGTACCCACGCCAGCGCCACCAGGTCGGCGTACGCTTCCTCGCGCCGCGCTGCGCTGTCGCCACTGCCGACAAAGCCTGCTGGCAACGCATGCCAGGCATGCTGCGCGTAGCGCCAGCAGTGGCCGAGCTCGTGGGCGGCCATGGTTTCGATCAGCAAGTCTTGCTGCTCAAGCGGCATGTCGGCCAGCACCTTTTCCGCGTCAGGATTGCCGCGCAGGGAGAGCACCAGCTTGCAGCGGCCGTCGGCAAAACCCATCGCCAGCGCAACGTCGTTCGGGCCGGCTTGCGGCTGGACCGTGATGTCGAAGACCAGTTGCTGGGTTTGCGAAAAAGCCAGCACGGGCGCTGCCGCTTTCAGCCAGCGCACTTCCTGCGCGGTCAGGTCCGCCGCGCAGGCGTCAATACTGTTGAAACAGCAGATCAGGGCGAAGCAAACAGGCTGGCGCATGGCGGTCTCCGGGTCGTTAAGTGCCTATCGGCAATAATTTAACCCTTCTGTAGCGCGCGGACCGCCCTTATTTTTCGCTATGGACAAGCCAACAACAGCTTAAAACGTTTCCCATTCGTCGGTTGCGGCTGCGGGCGCGCTGGCCGGGGCCGGGGCGCGGGCCGGGGCCGGGGCGCGCGCCGGGGTGGGTGCGCGGGCCTTGGTGGGCGCTGCCGGTGGGCGCACAGGCACTGGCGCTGGCACTGCCAGGCGGGTGCCGGCCGGCTTGACGGCAACGCGTGGGGCCGGCACGGACACTGCCGCCAGGGCCTGGGACGCGTCGAGCTTGAACACGCCGACCACCGTCGCCAGATTCTGCGCCTCGTCCTGCAGCGACGCGGCGGCGCTGGTGGCTTGCTCGACCAGGGCAGCATTCTGCTGGGTCGCCTCGTCCATTTCGCCAACAGCGCGGTTGACCGACTCGATACCGGTGCTTTGCTCCTGGCTGGCGTGGCTGATCTCGGCCATGATGTCGGTCACCCGCTTCACGCTGCTAACAATCTCTTCCATCGTGGTACCGGCCTCGTCGACCAGGCGGGCGCCCGCTTCAACCCGGTCGACCGAGCTGCCGATCAGCGCCTTGATTTCGCTCGCTGCCGACGCCGAGCGTTGCGCCAGGCTGCGCACTTCGGTGGCAACCACGGCGAAGCCCCGGCCCTGCTCGCCAGCCCGTGCCGCTTCCACGGCGGCATTCAAGGCGAGAATATTGGTCTGGAACGCAATGCCGTCGATCACGCCGATAATGTCGACGATCCGCTTCGACGATTCGTTGATCGACGCCATCGTCTCGACCACTTGCGCCACCACGGCGCCGCCGCGCACGGCTACTTCCGAGGCCGACTCGGCCAGCACATTGGCCTGACGCGCATTGTCCGCATTCTGGCGCACGGTGCCGGTCAATTCTTCCATCGCCGAGGCGGTTTCTTCCAGCGTGCCGGCCTGGCGCTCGGTACGCGCCGACAGGTCACCGTTGCCGGCCGCAATTTCAGTCGAGGCCAGTGCGATCGTCTCGGTGCCGGCGCGCACCTGCGCGACGATCTCGACCAGGCTGTCACGCATGCCCTGCATGGCGAACAGCAGGCTGGTGCGGTCGCCCGGGGCGGTATGGATCGGCACCGACAAGTCGCCGCCGGCGATGCTGGTAACGATGGCGGCGGCGTAATCGGGCTGGCCACCGAGCTGGCGCAGCAGACCGCGCCCGATATACCAGGCGCTGAGCACGCCGGCCGCGATGGCGATGGCGCACAGCACCACCATCCACGCCAGGAAACTGCCGGACAGCGCGCGCGCGCCGGCAGTGGCTTCCTGGCTCATTTTTTCTTCCAGGTCGATCAACTTGTTGACCGAGGCCAGCCAGTCCACGAACGCCGGTCCGGCTTGCTGGGCCAGCATGCGCGACGCTTCGGGCAGATTGTCGGCATTGCGCAATTCGATGACCTTGGCGATCAATGGCTGGACGCGGCGCTCGGTGTCCTTGATACCGGCCAGGGCCGTCTTTTCGTCTGCCGTGACGACGCCCTGAAACAGGGCATCGAGCGGACCGGCCGAGCGCTGGTAGTTCTCGTCCAGCGTCTTGATTTTGGCAACCTGCACCTGGACGGCGGCGGCGTCGGGCGCCAGCACCACATCGCGCACGGCGATCGCGCGATCATGCACGCTGCCGCGGAAGTTGATCGCGTGGCGCTGTTTGACGTTGTTGACGTCGTTGACGAGGCTGAGGGTGTCGTCGATGCTGCCGACGCGGTGGATGGCCAGGCCGGCCAGCACGATCATCAGCGCAAAGATGACGCCGAAGCCGAGCGCCAGACGGGTACCGATCGTTTGGGTTGATTTACGCATGCAAGTCTCACTCATGATTAGCGGCAGAGCGGCCGGATCGCAGTTGCCTTGAAGTAATCATTCTGCATGGCAATTCGAAAGACTATAGCATGTTGACTGTGGTATTTTTGCGACTCGGCATTGATGTGTTGCAAGGTCGATGCGCCATGCGAGAGCCGTTTGTTGTGCTTTATTTAATCGAATAAAACCGATATCAGGCGCGTTTCATTCGTGCTAAGTGAACGCAAGGGAGCGCGCTGCCATCCGCAAAAAATCTGCTGACGACAGCGGTTCAATCGCTCTGCAAGAATTTACTTCGACGCTATCGTCGCCAGCGGGGCCTGCTCGGTCCAGCCCGCGCCCAGCGCGCGCGCGACTGCCACCGCAGCGAGCAAACGCTGGGTGCGGATTTGCGCTGTCGCCCGGTCGGCCGACAGGGAACTGCGCTGCGCATCCGTCACATCCAGGTAAGTTGACACGCCGCGATCGAAGCGCGCCTGCGCCACCAGCAGGGCTCTGGCAGCCGCCTGCTGTGCATACGCCTGCACTTCACCCTGGCGGCTGCGTTCCTGCACATCCGACAAGGCATCTTCCACTTCGCGCAGCGCGGTCAGCAACCGGGTTTCGTGGTTGGCAACGGCTTCGTCGTAGCGCGCCTGCGCCAGCGTCAGGTTGGCCTTGTTGCGCCCACCGTCGAAGATCGGCAGCGACAGCGACAAGGGACCGGCCGAAAACTGGCGCGCGCTGCCTTGCGTCAGCGTGTGCAGGTTTTCCGACGCGAAGCCCAAATTCCCGGTCAGCGACAGCGATGGATAAAACGCGCCTTCGGCCACGCCGATCTGGGCGTTCGCCGCCTTCAAACCGGCCACACTCGAGGCCAGGTCGGGACGCTGCGCCAGCAGGCTGGCCGGCAGGCCGACCGGAATGACCGGCGGCTGCGGCAGTGCAGCGTCGGTCAATGCGAGCAAGGGCGCGGTCGGCGTCGCGCCCACCAGCGTCGACAGCGCGTGCTCGAGGTTGTTGCGCTGGCGCTGGACGTCGTGCAGATCGGCTTCGGCATTGGCCCGCTCGATGCGGGTGCGCGATACATCGAGTTCGTTCGACAGCCCGGCATTGAAGCGCGCTTCGACCAGCTGGTTCGATTCCAGGCGCGTGGCCAGCGCGGTTTTCAGAATCGCCATTTCGGCATCCATACCGCGCAGCTGCCAGTAGGTCGACGCCACCTGGCCAGACAGCATCAGCAGCACGCCGTCGCGGTCATTCTGCGCGGCCAGCGCCTGCGCATCGGTCGCTTCCACCACGCGGCGCACGCGGCCCCACAGGTCGAGCTCATACGACAGGCGTGCGCCGACCTGGTAATCCATGCCGCTGATTGCGCGGCCACCCAGGGCCTGGCCCTGGGCCGATTCGGCCGAGCTGCGCGAATAGCCGATCGAGGTGCCGAGCGACAGGTTGGGCGCCTGATTGGCGCGCACCACGCCCAGCTGGGCTTGCGCCTGCAGCAGACGCTGGGCGGCGGCGCGCACGCCCGGGTTCTCGCGTAGTGCGCGCGCTTCCAGCGTGTTCAGGGTGGCGTCGTTAAAGACGGTCCACCATTCGGCGGGCAAACGGGCGCTGTCCGCTGCTTGCGCGTCGATGTGGCGGAACGACGGCACCTCCATGGCGGCGGGCGCCTTGAAGTCGGGACCGACGGTGCTGCAACCGGCGACGACAAAGGCCACGGCAAGCGCCAGTGCGGCTTTCACAGGAACGGCTTGAACAAATTTGGTAGTCATATTTTCTCGATTCTTCAATTAGTGCGCACCGGAGCCGGGGCCGCCAGGGGACTTGACGCTGTCGGCAAACCAGATCGCCGCGATGCAGGCGATCAGGACGACGCCGATAATGAGGAAGCCATCGTTGTAGGCCATCACGTACGACTCGCGCCGCACGATGCGGTCGATCGCAGCGATGGCCTGTTGCGCCGCCGTGGCCGGATCCATGCCGCCGCCGATGAAGGAAGACGTCAGCTGGCTCAAACGCTCCTGTGTCGCCGCCGAGTACATCGAAATCGACTCGCCCAGGCGCGCCGAGTGAAAGTGCTCGCGATTGGTCAGGGCGGTGGCGAGCAGCGCAATGCCGACCGAGCCACCCAGGTTGCGGGTCATGTTGAACAGGCTCGAGGCCGATCCCATGTCCTTTGGCGCCATGCCCTGCATGGCAAAGTTCGACAGCGTCAGCATCACGAACGGCTGGCCGCAGGCGCGCAGCACCTGGGTCCACATCAGCTGGTCGTAGCCGGTGGACGCATCCATGAACGCATTCAGGATGCAGGAACCGCCGAACAGCAGCAGGCCGAACGAGCACAGGATGCGGTTGTCGACTTTGGAGGACAGCTTGGCGACGAACGGCATGATGAACAGTTGCGGCAGGCCGACCCAGGCAATCACTTCACCGATCTGCATCGGCGTGTAGTTGGCGATCTGGCCCAGGTACAGCGGCAGCAAAAACGCCGAGCCGTACAGGCCCATGCCGGTGGCGGCCGACAGCACGGTCGCGACCAGAAAATTGCGGCGGCCGTACAGCGACAGGTCCACGAAGGTGTTCGGGCGCGAAAACGCCAACGCCACCCAGCCCAGGATGCCGACGATGGCCATGCCGGCAAAGACCACGATGAAGGTCGAATCGAACCAGTCTTTCGAGTTGCCCTCTTCCAGGAAAATCGTCAGGCTGGCCAGCCCCATCGCCATCAGGCCGATGCCGAGCCAGTCGGCGTTCAGCAGGCTTGACAGCGATTTCTTTTCCGGATCCAGGCCGTACCAGATACCGGCGATGAGCAGCACGCCCGGCACCCAGTTGATGTAGAAGATCGACGGCCAGCCATACAGGTCGGACAGGTAGCCGCCCAGCGTCGGGCCCATGGCCGGCGCCAGCGTGGCAGTCAGGCCGAAGATGGCCATGCCGGCGGCGCGCTTCGATGGTGGCAGCTTGGTCAGCACCAGTGTCATCGCCATCGGGATCAGGGCGCCGCCGGTGAATCCTTGCAGCATGCGGAACACGATCATGCTCGGCAGGCTCCAGGCCGCGCCGCACATGGTCGAAAACAGCAGGAACAGCGAGGTCGTGCCGATCATGTAGGCGCGGATGCCGAAGGCGCGCGAGAACAGCGCAGTCATCGGGATGACGACGATCTCGGCGCACAGGTAGGCGGTGGAGATCCACGAGCCCTCTTCCTGGGTGGCCGACAGCGTGCCCAGGATATCCTTCAGCGACGAATTCGTGATCTGGATATCGAGCACGGCCATGAAGGCGCCGAGCATGCCGGCGGCGACCGCCATCCAGGTGCGGCCGTCGATATGCTCGCCGACCTGCGGCGGGCCGGCCTGCGCAACGGGCGGTTTGCTAATGCTGGTCATGGCCAGTCCTTAGCGTGCGGCGGCCGCGGTTTTGGCAGCAGGTGGCACCGGCTGGTCGTCCTTCTGGTGCAATTTCACTTCCACGTTCACCGACATGCCCGGTACCAGGCGGCCGGCCAGTTTCTTCTGGTCGCTCGGGTCGAGCGTGACCTTGACCGGCACGCGCTGGACCACCTTGGTGAAGTTACCGGTCGCGTTATCGGCCGGCAGCAGCGCGAACTGGTTGCCCGACGCCGGCGCGAAACTGTCGATGCGGCCAATCAGTTTGTAGTCCGGCAGCGCATCGACTTTCATCTCCACGGCCTGGCCTGGCGCCAGGCCCGGCAACTGGGTTTCCTTGAAGTTGGCAACCACCCAGACGTCATCCTGGACCAGGGCGGCGAGCTGCTGGCCGGGCTGGACGCGCACGCCCACTTCGACACTGCGCTTGCCCACGCGGCCCGATACCGGCGCCAGAATGCGGTTGTAGGCCTGCTGCTGCGACGCGTCTTTCAGCTGGGTTTCCAGCACTTTGACTTGCGACTTGAGCACGTCGCGCGCCGATTCGGCTGCGGCGATTTGCGCCTGCGCTGCCTTGACGTTGTCGCGGCGGGCATTCAGGTCGGCAGCTGCGCCGGTTTTGGTGGCGTTGGCGGCATCGACTTCGGCTTTCGAGACGGCTTTCATGGTGCTGTTATAGAGCTGGCCGAAACGGGCCGCATCCTGATTGGCGCGCACCAACTGCGCCTGCGATTGTGCCACCTGCGCCGTTGCGGCCGAGGCCTGGGCGCGGGTCTGCATGATCTGCGCTTCGGCCTGGATTACCTGCTGCTTCGCGCTGGCGATTTGCGCCTGGATCTGCTCGACGCGCACGTTCTGGTCGGCCGGATCGAGTTCGGCAATCACGTCGCCGGCTTTGACCACCTGGTTGTCCTGGATATACACCTTGGTGACGACACCGGCGATGCGCGACGAGACCGGGTGCACGTGGCCGGTAATGTAGGCATTCTCGGTGTCGACGAAATTGACCGAGCGGTACCACATGCGCCCGCCGGCGCCGAGGGCGACCAGAGCCAGCACGGCGACGATGCCCAGCACGCGCTTGTTGGGCGGGCTTTTGCCTGCACCAGCTGGCGCGCCGGCCGCTGGCGGTGCGCCAGCCGGGGCGCTGTTTGGAACGGCAGCGATGTTCTTTTGTTCGACGGACTGGGACATGGACGACTCCGAAATGATGAGGATGCAAATTGATTGGTATCAATCATTATTCGATAAAAAAACAGGCAAGTCAAGAAATGAAACGATTGCATTTCATTTTATTCCGAGGTACAGTGTGGACCATGAGCAAATCTTTACAAGCGGATATTCCTGTGAGCAAATCGGCGGGCCGGCCCAAGGCGGCCGATGCCGAGTCGCGCATGCACGACCTGGTGCACACGGCCGGCATGCTGTTCCTGAAGAACGGGTATGCCAAGGTCAGCCTGGAGTCGATTGCACGCCAGGCCCACGTGGCCGTGCGCACCATTTACGTCAAGTTCGGCGGCAAGGCGGGCCTGCTGTCGGCGGCCCTGGAGCAGCGTCGCGACCGTTTTTTTGGCAGCGGCGAAATGCTGGCCGACCAGCGTCCCCTGAAAGACATCGTGAATGGCTTCGCCATGCGTTTTCTCGATCTGATGGCCAGCCCGGATGTGATCGCCATGCAGCGCGTGGTGATGGCCGAAGCGGCCGACAATCCGGAACTGGCCGAGACGTTTTATGAACACGGTCCGCGCCGCACCAACAATATGCTGCTCGAGTTTTTTGCGCGCCCCGATATCCACGCCCAGCTGCGTGACGGCATCACGCCCGAACAGGCGGCCAAACACCTGGTCATCTGCGTCAAGGGCGACCAGCTGCGCTGCTTCCTGTTTGCCCGGCCTGCCGAGACGCGCGCACAAACGCTCGAGAAGATGCATCAGCGGCTCGATCTGTTTTATCACGGCGTGCTGCGCCAGCCCTGAGACGGCGTTCGGTATGATGGCGCGATCGCCTTTCATCGACATCACGCCATGCACAAGCACACCATCGACTTCACCATCCTGCGCGGTGCGCTCGAACTTGAAACCACCGCCCACGGCCTGCTGCCGCATCGCCTGCCCGCGTGGGCGCGCGCCCAGTGCCCCGATCCGCAGCTGATGATGGTCGAGGCGCAGCCGTCCGGCGTGCGGCTGGTGTTCACCAGCGCCGCCACCGTCATCGAACTCGACACGCTGCGTACCAAACGCGTGTACGCTGGCATGCCGGCGCGGCCGGACGGCGTCTACGATCTACGGATCGATGGCCAACTGGCGGCACAGGCCAAGGTCGATGGCGGGAATAGCATGATTATCAACCTGGCCACCGGCACGATGGCCACCACGCCTGGTCTGCCCGGCAGCGTGCGTTTTCACGACTTGCCGGCGCGGCCCAAGCTGGTCGAACTCTGGCTGCCGTTTAACGAGGCCACCGAACTGCTGGCGCTGCGCACCGATGCGCCGATCGAACCGGCGCCAGCGCGCCCCGTCTGGCTGCATCACGGCAGCTCGATCAGCCACGGTTCCGACGCGGCCAGCCCGAGCGCCATCTGGCCGGCACTGGCAGCGGCGGCGCGCGACTGGCACCTCGTCAATCTCGGCTTCGGCGGCAGCGCCCTGCTCGACCCGTTCGTCGCGCGCGTCATGCGCGACACGCCGGCCGAACGCATCAGCATCAAGATCGGCATCAACCTGGTCAACCTGGATGTCATGCGCCTGCGCGCGCTGGGACCGGCGGTGCATGGCTTCATCGACACCATCCGCGAGGGCCACCCACACACGCCGCTGCTGATCGTCTCGCCGATTGCGTGCCCGATTCACGAAGACACGCCCGGCCCGACCTTGCCCGATGTGGGCGCGCTGCGCGAAGGCGTGCTGCGCTTTCGGGCCACCGGCAAGCCGGCCGAGCGCGTGGCCGGCAAGCTGACCTTGACCGTTATCCGCGCCGAGCTGACGCGCATCGTGGCGCAGCGGGCGGTCAACGATCCACAGCTGTTTTACCTCGACGGCCTGGCCCTGTTCGGTGCCGACGATGCCGACGCGATGCCGCTGCCGGACAACCTGCACCCGGATGCGGCGGCGCACCGCTGCATGGGTGAGCGGTTTGCGCAGCTGGCGTTCAAGGCCGCGCCGTAAGCGTTACCCACGCGATCCCGCCCAGTACTGCAAGCGCGGAGACAGCGCTTTTCAAGGTCAGCGTTTCGCCCAGCAGCAGCACACCCAGCAGCGCGCTGATGACCGGCACCGACAGCTGCACCGCACCGGCGCTGATGGCCGTCAGGCGCACCCGCACCCAATACCAGATCGCATAACCAAGCGCCGACGTCACGCTGCCGGACAGCAGCGCCCAGATGGCGCCGGTCCCGTCGAAGCGGAGTTGCCCGCCCTGCACCAGCAGCAGGGCGGCGGCCAAGGGGACGGTGCAGATGAAGCTAGCTGCCGTATTGACGATCGGTGCGCCACCGCTTTTGGCGAGCAGGGAAAACCCGCCCCATGCAAAGCCTGCCGTGGCCATCAGCATGGCGGCAAACAGCGGCAGCGCGTCCATGCCTGCGGACGGTGCGAGGAATACCGCCATGCCGGTGCAGGCGATCAGCATGCCCCACGCGCTGGCGCGCTCGCCCTTCATCAGGCCATACGAAATCATCGTCAACTGGGCCGCCGAAAACAGGATCAGGGCGCCGGCACCGGTGCTGATATCGCGGTAGGCAAACGAAAATGCCGCCGCGTAGATGAACAGCAGCGCAGCCGACAGCCAGCCGGTTGGCGTGAACGCCAGCGCGGCCCCCTGGATCCGGACGATGCACAGTAAGGTGAGCGCGCCGGCGCCAAGTCGCACGGCTGTGAAGGTGGCGGCATCGATCGGCGTGGTGCGCAAGGCGAGCCGCGCCAGCAGCGAATTGGCCGCGAAGGCCAGCATCGCGCAAGCGGTCAGCATGGTCAACGTCCACGCGATGTGGCCGCGGCCGGTAGCGGCCGGGTTCTCCTGCATGTATCGTCTCCTCGATTCGGCGCTGTTGCGTGTACGCTGACGTACAGAGCGTCTTTTGTATGTTTGGCATTATCGCGCTGAACACGCAGCACGCGTAAATAAAAATTCATTTTTGGCGCCGATGCGCCAGTGGGAGCGGCATGAGTACGATGGCAAGACTGGAATGGAACGATCAGCAGGCGGAACTGGATCAGAAACTGAAGGGCTTCATGGCGCAGCCAGATGCTGCGCGCATGGAGGCGGTGATTGCGCAGATGCGCACCTATGTCGAAGCGGCGCAGAGTGGGGTGATCGAGATTCCGAAGCAGTGGACGAGTTATAACTGACAGTCTGGTGCATACAATCCCCTGAACGAACAGCTATCCGCACCGCCGACCGTCATCCCCGCGCAGGCGGGGACCCATAGCAAGTGCGCAGCACAGGCGACGTCCTCACCACGCCTTCGCCACATGGGTTATAGGTTCCCGCCTGCGCGGGAATGACGGTTTGGAGGCTGGTGGTACGCGATGCTTGAAGGCGTAAAAAAACCGGGTCGCCCCGGTTTTTTTACGCCTTCATTGCTACCGCTTACTTCTTGCGCGCCGGCGGCAAGTCGGTACAGGTGCCTTCGTACACCTCCGCCGCCATGCCGATCGACTCGCCCAGGGTCGGGTGCGGGTGGATCGTCTTGGCGATGTCGATGCCATCGGCGCCCATTTCGATGGCCAGCGCGATCTCGCCGATCATGTCGCCCGCATGCGTGCCGACGATGCCGCCGCCGACGATGCGATGCGTTTCTGCGTCGAACAGCAGCTTGGTAAAGCCTTCGTCGCGGCCGTTGGCCACGGCGCGCCCGGATGCGGCCCACGGGAAGTGGCCCTTTTCCAGCTTGATGCCCTGGGCTTTGGCTTCGTCTTCGGTGATGCCGACCCATGCCACTTCCGGATCGGTGTAGGCCACCGATGGAATCACCTTGACGTCAAAGAAGGCCTTCTCGCCATGCGCCGCTTCGGCTGCCACGTGCGCTTCATGGACCGCCTTGTGGGCCAGCATCGGCTGGCCGACCAGGTCGCCGATGGCAAAAATGTGCGGCACGTTGGTGCGCATCTGCGCGTCAACGTTGATGAAGCCGCGCTCGCTGACGATCACGCCAGCCTTGTCGGCGGCGATCTTCTTGCCGTTCGGGCTGCGCCCGACGGCCACCAGGACCATGTCGTACAGGCCTGGCTCAGGCGCGGCGACGCCGGCCTCGGCCGATTCAAACGTGACCTTGATGCCTTCAGGGAGCGCTTCCACGCCCACTGTCTTGGTCTTGGTCATGATCTTGTCGAAGCGTTTCTCGTTGAACTTCTGCCAGACCTTGACCATGTCGCGGTCAGCGCCCTGCATCAGGCCATCCATCATTTCGACGACATCGATGCGCGCACCCAGGGTCGAATAAACGGTCGCCATTTCCAGGCCGATGATGCCGCCGCCGATGACCAGCATTTTCTTTGGAATCTGGCGCAATTCCAGCGCGCCGGTCGAATCGACGATGCGCGGGTCTTCCGGCACGAACGGCAATTTGACCACAGCCGAACCGGCCGCGATGATCGCGTTCTTGAACTGGATGACTTTCTTGCTACCGTCGGCGCTTGTGACTTCGATGTGGTTCGGGGACAGGAACTGGCCCACGCCCTGCACCGTCGTGACTTTTCTCGCCTTGGCCATGCCGGCCAGACCGCCGGTCATTTTCTTGATCACGCCATCCTTATAGGCGCGCAGTTCATCGATGTTCACTTGTGGCGCCGCAAACGTGACGCCATGCTTGGCCATCGTCGCCGTTTCGTCGATCACGGCGGCCACGTGCAGCAGCGCTTTCGACGGGATGCAACCGACGTTCAGGCAGACGCCGCCCAGGGCCGCGTATTTTTCAACCAGCACCGTGTTCATGCCCAGATCGGCCGCGCGGAACGCCGCCGAGTAGCCGCCGGGACCGGCGCCCAGGACCATCATCTCGCACTCGATATCGGCCTTGCCGGTAAAGGTGCCAAAGCCTGGCGCAGGGCCGGCGCCGACTGCAGAAGGCGCGGCCGGTTTGGCCGGCGCTTGCGATTCGGTTGGTGCGCTCGTTGCTGGCGCAGTCGCGGCCGGGGCAGCGGCTGGCGCGGCGGCCGGGGCTGCGCCCTCGCCCGCATCGTCAAGCATCAGCAACAGCGAGCCTTCGCCCACCTTGTCGCCAACTTTGACTTTGAGTTCCTTGACCACGCCGGCGTGCGTCGACGGGATCTCCATGCTGGCCTTGTCCGATTCGACGGTGACGAGCGACTGGTCGACCTTGATCGTGTCGCCCACCTTGATCATCAGCTCGATGATTTCGACTTCCTTGAAGTCGCCGATATTCGGGACCTTGACTTCTACTGTGCTCATATCAGGTCTCCAATTACAGCAAGGTTTTGCGCAGGTCGGCCATGACATCGGCCAGGTAGGCAGTGAAGCGTGCGGCCATGGCGCCATCGATGACGCGGTGGTCGTACGACAGCGACAGCGGCAGCATCAGGCGTGGCTGGAAGGCTTTGCCGTCCCAGACCGGCTTCATGGCCGATTTCGACAGGCCGAGAATGGCCACTTCCGGTGCGTTGATGATCGGCGTGAAGGCTGTGCCGCCAATCCCGCCCAGCGACGAAATCGTGAACGTTGCGCCCTGCATGTTGGTTGGCGACAACTTGCCGTCGCGTGCCGCGCCGGACAGCTCGCCCATCTCCGTGGCGATCTGCGAGATCGATTTCTGGTCGGCGTTTTTGATGACCGGGACCATCAGGCCGTTCGGCGTATCGGCGGCAAAGCCGATGTTGTAGTACTGCTTGAGGATCAGGTTGGCGCCCGTTTCGTCAATCGACGAATTGAATGCCGGGTATTTTTTCAGCGCGGCCACGCAGGCCTTGATGACGAAGGCCAGCATGGTCAGCTTGACGGTCGACTTGGCTTTTGCCAGTGCCGCGTTCGAATCGACGCGGAACTGTTCCAGGTCGGTGACGTCGGACTCGTCGAACTGCGTTACGTGCGGGATCATGACCCAGTTGCGGTGCAGGTTCGGGCCGGAGATTTTCTTGATGCGCGAGAGCGGCAGCAGTTCGGTCGGGCCGAATTTGGAAAAATCGAGCGATGGCCATGGCAGCAGGTCGAGACCGACGCCGGAGCCGCCGGTTTTGCCGGCCACCGGTGCCGAAGTTTTGTCACCTTCGGCCATCACGCCCTTGACGAAATCCTGCACGTCTTGCTGGGTGATGCGACCCTTTGGGCCCTTGCCGGACACGCGCAGCAGGTCGACGCCGAGTTCGCGCGCGAACTTGCGGATCGAAGGCGAAGCGTGGGCTTTGGCGCTGGACGTTGCAGGACCGGCGGCAGCGGCGGGTGCTGCGGCCGGTGCTGGTGCTGGCGCGGCAGCTGGCGCCGGTGCGGCGGCTGCAGCAGGTGCAGCGGCTGGCGCCGGTGTTGCGGCTGCGGGTGCTGGTGCTGGTGCGGCGGCAGGCGCCTCGGCGCCGCCTTCGGACGCTTCCAGGATCAGGACCAGCGAACCTTCGGCGATCTTGTCGCCGACCTTGATTTTGAGTTCCTTGACAACGCCGGCGTGGCTCGATGGGATCTCCATGCTCGCCTTGTCCGATTCAACCGTGATCAGCGACTGGTCGACCTTGACGGTGTCGCCCGGCTTGACCATCAGTTCGATCACTTCCACTTCCTTGAAGTCGCCGATGTCGGGGACTTTGACTTCCACAATGCTCATGTTGGCTCCGTTGTTTTTCGTGTTAGCACGTCACCCCCGCGAAGGCGGGGGCCTATAGCACGCATGATCAGTGTTCCAGCGTGCTATGGGTCCCCGCCTGCGCGGGGATGACGAGTTAGTGGCAGTCTTTATTGCGTGACAGGATTCGGCTTGTTCGGATCGATGCCATATTTGGCAATCGCCTGCTCCACCACCGACACGTCAATCTTGCCTTCGTCCGCCAGCGATTTGAGCGAGGCGACCGTGATGTAGTAGCGGTTCACTTCAAAGAATTCACGCAGCTTGGCGCGGCTGTCCGAGCGGCCGAAACCGTCGGTGCCCAGCACTTTGTAGGTGCGGCCCTTCGGCATGAAGGCGCGGATCTGTTCGGCGAAAGCGCGCATGTAGTCTGTCGTGGCGACGATCGGACCATCGGTCTCCTGCAACAGGGCCGTGACGTAAGGCACGCGCTGCGGCTGGCTCGGGTTGACCATGTTCCAGCGCTCCGCATCCTGGCCATCGCGGGCAACCAGGGTGAGCGACGGCGCCGACCATACATCGGCAGCAACGCCCCAGTCGGCAGCGAGCAGTTCGGCAGCAAACATCGATTCGCGCAGGATGGTGCCGCAACCGATCAGTTGTACGCGCAGCTTGGCAGCCGTGTCGCCTTGCGACAGTCGGTACATGCCTTTCAGGATGCCTGCCTCTTGACCGGCGACGATGCCTGGCTGGGCGTAGTTCTCGTTCATGATGGTGATGTAATAGAACACATCTTCCTGCTCCGCCACCATGCGGCGCAGGCCATCCTGGATGATCACGGCCACTTCATGGCTGAAGGTCGGGTCATACGGCATGCAGGTCGGGATGGTCGCGGCGACGATGTGGCTGTGGCCATCTTCGTGCTGCAAGCCTTCGCCGTTGAGCGTCGTGCGCCCCGCCGTGCCGCCCATCAGGAAGCCACGTGCGCGCATGTCGCCGGCCGCCCAGATCTGGTCGCCGATACGCTGGAAACCGAACATCGAGTAGAAGGTGTAGAACGGGATCATGATGCGGTCGTTGGTGGAGTACGACGTCGCCGCCGCCATCCACGAGCTCATGCCGCCCGCTTCGTTGATGCCCTCTTGCAGAATCTGGCCCGCTTTGTCTTCGCGGTAGTACATGACCTGGTCTTTATCGACTGGCTCGTACAACTGGCCCTTCGGATTGTAGATACCGATCTGACGGAACAGGCCTTCCATGCCGAAGGTACGCGATTCGTCGACCAGAATCGGTACCACGCGCTTGCCCAGCGATTCATCGCGCAGCAAGGTCGAGATGACGCGCACGAAGGCCTGGGTGGTCGAAATTTCACGGCCTTCGGGGGTCGCATCGAGCACGTTCTTGAACGCAGCCAGTGGCGGCACGGTCAACACTTCGTCGGACGTCTGGCGGCGCTGCGGCAGGTAACCGCCCAGGGCCTTGCGACGCTCGTGCAGATACACCATTTCCGGTGCATCGTCGGCCGGCTTGAAGAACGGGATGTCGGCCAGCTGGTCGTCCGGAATCGGCAGCGAGAAGCGGTCGCGCATTTCGCGGATGGCTTCATCGTCGAGCTTTTTGGTCTGGTGGGCGGTGTTCCTCGCCTCACCCGATTTGCCCATGCCGTAGCCCTTGACGGTTTTCACCAGCAGGACGGTCGGTTGACCTTTGGTCTCTTGCGCGACTTTGAACGCGGCATAGATTTTATGCGGGTCGTGACCACCGCGCGTCAAACGCCAGATGTCGTCGTCGGTCATGTTGGCGACCATTTCCAGCAGCTTCGGATGCTTGCCGAAGAAGTGCTTGCGCACGAATGCGCCATCCTTGGCCTTGTAGTTCTGGTATTCGCCGTCGACGGTTTCCATCATCACTTTTTGCAGGATGCCTTCTTTATCCTGCGCCAGCAGCGCGTCCCAACCCGGACCCCAGATAACCTTGACGACGTTCCAGCCGGCGCCACGGAATTCGCCTTCCAGCTCCTGGATGATTTTCGTGTTACCGCGTACCGGGCCGTCGAGGCGCTGCAGGTTGCAGTTGACCACGATGACCAGGTTGTCGAGCATGTCGCGCGCAGCCAGGCCGATGGCGCCCAGGGACTCCGGCTCGTCCATCTCGCCGTCGCCGCAGAAGGCCCATACTTTACGGTTGTCGGTCTTGGCGATGCCGCGTGCGTGCAGGTATTTCAGGAAGCGCGCCTGGTAGATCGCCATGTGCGGGCCCAGGCCCATCGACACGGTCGGGAACTGCCAGAACGTCGGCATCAGTTTCGGGTGCGGGTAGGAGCTCAAACCCTTGCCATCGACTTCCTTGCGGAAGTTGAGCATCTGGTCTTCTGACAGGCGGCCTTCGAGGAAGGCGCGCGCGTAGACGCCAGGCGACGAGTGGCCCTGGATGTACAGCAGGTCGCCGCCATGGTCGGCGGTCGGGGCGTGCCAGAAGTGGTTGAAGCCGATGCCCAGCATGTTCGCCAGCGAAGCGAACGAGGACAGGTGGCCACCCAGGTCACCGTCGGCGCGGTTGGCTTTGACGACCATCGCCATGGCGTTCCAGCGCATCCACGAGCGCAGGCGCTCTTCGTATTCCAGGTTGCCCGGGCAATGCGCTTCCTGGGACAGCGGGATGGTGTTGACGTAGGCGGTGGTGCTGGAGAACGGGATCGATGCACCACGGCGGCGGGCCAGGTCAACCAGGCGCTCCATCAGGTAATGGGCGCGTTCGGGGCCTTCGTTTTCCAGTACGGCTTCCAGGGCATCGAGCCATTCCTGGGTTTCCAGGGTATCCGGATCATTGGCGGCCTGGGCCGTCAACTGGTCGAGTTGAGCTGACATGTGGTGCGTCTCCTTTTGTAGTGTCAGCCCGACTCGCGCGAATCGCCGCCAACAATTGTGATGAATGTACGATATCAAAGAATGTCGAAGATTCTACCAGCGGACTGGCGGTTTTTCAAACTATGATATTTCATTTCACAATATGGAATTTCGCACCGAAAATACCTTCATACGCAATCCTGTCCCAGAATGGTCCGGTGCACCGCTTCGGTCGCCGCGGACGGTTTTACGCCCAATACGACCGACAGCATCTGGCGGCATCTCCGATAAGCGTCGAGCGCGGCCGCGGCCTGGTTGCGCTTGAGTTCGCATTCCATGAGGCGGCGGTACAGCTCTTCCGACAGGTTATCCACTTCGAGGCCATGCCGGTAGGTGTCGGCGGCATGGGCCCAGTTGCCCAGTGCTTCGTCGTCGCAGCCCAGTTTCAGGACCTGGCGCAGGAACTTGCTGCGCAGCCGCTCGCGGATTGGCAGCAACCAGGGGGCATCGGTTTCCTGGGGCAGGATATTGCCGACATACAGGCGGAAGAATTTCGCCGAGGTCGCCGCGTCGGTGCACGGCGTCCCCGTCTGCTCGCAGCGGTTGGCCAGGCGCTCGAAGGCCCAGACGTCGACCCACACCTTGGCCGGATTGAGCGACAGCTTGGACAGCTGGACCAGGATGGCGTCGTCAACCCGCAGCAGCTTGCGCAGGCGGTGCAGGGTCGTGTCGAGCGCGCTCTGGGCGGCGTCGCCGTCGAGGTCGGGCCACAGCTGCGTGCCCAGCGTGGCGGCCGCGACTTCCCTGCCGCCGCCGGCGACCAGCGCCTTGAGCAGTTCCAGCGGCTTGGCCTGGGCCTTGCCGCTGATCTTCAGCGGGACATCGTCGATGACCACCGAAAAGCGCCCCAGTAAATACAGCTTGATCGGCCACGGCCACTGCTCGATCTCGGGCGTGTCTGGTGCCAGCCGGCGCGTGCGGATCAGGTGGCGGACGTAATCGACCTCGATATTCGCCTCGAGCGCATGGCACAGCAGCCGCACGACCATTTTCGGGTACCAGCGCAGGGTATTGACGAAGTGTTGTGCGCGCCCGATGGTCAGGGCGGCGCGCAGGCGGTCCTGGCCGCCAGCCGTGTCGCCGGCCTGGAACGCGGCCCAGGCCTCGATCAGCAGGCAGCTGAAATCGAGCAGCAGGCTGGCGTGTTCGGCGCGCAGGCGCAGGTTCTGCACGCTGTCGGCGGCACGGCGGACGGCGTCCGGGTCACCCGCTTCGAGTTGTTGAATAGCCCGTCCCAACAGGCAGTAGGTCTGGATGGTGAGCGCACCCGCCTCAAAGGCGGCATCGACCGCCGCTTGTCCCTGTTGCGCCGCCGTGGCCAGATCGCCGCGCTGGAAGGCGTACCAGGACTGGGCCGACTGAAACAGGGCCAGGTCCATGCGCCGGCGCGGGTTGATGGCCGTTTTGATCCGTGGCAGCAAGCCGGTCACATGGTCAAGATCGCCAAAGGTGAGCGCCACCAGCGCGCGCTGGGTCTGCACGGCTGGCTGGAGGAAGGCCAGTCCGTGGGCCTGCGCGATATCGTCGGCGCGGTCGAGCGCGGCGGCGGCGGCGGCATGATCGGCCAACAACAACTGGAAATAGCCAAACGCCATATGCCACCACACCTGGTTGAGCGGCGTGAGTGCGCTGTGGGCCAGGTGTGGCGCCAGCAGGCCGACCACCCGCTCCGCACTGCTGAAGTCGCCGCGGAAGCAGTAGCAATTGAGCAGGATGATCGCGGCGGTAAAGCGCACGCCCAGGGGCACATCGGCCTCCAGCAGCGCCAGTGCGCGGGCCGACTCGGGCAGCAGCAGCGGATGCTGCGGCTGGCGGTACAGCAGCGAAGCCACCAGCCCGCTCCGGGCGCCCAGCTCGGCCGCCGCGGACAGGCAGGACACATCCTGTTCCAGCAGGCCGGAGAGGACGGCGATCCAGTGGTCGAGCGGCGCAAAGGTGGTCCATTCAAAATAATAGGTTTCCATGATCAGCGCCGCGGCCATGACCTGGCCGCGTGCATCGCCCTGCGCCGCCAGCCCGGTGTAGGCCTGTTCCAGCGCCGTGCGCGCACGGGCCGGATCGACCGGCACGGCGCAGGCGCCGGCCCAGTAACACAGCCAGGGATCGGCCGCCAGCAGCGCGGGCGGCAGCAGTGCGATCCAGCCCTGCGCAGTTTGCCAGCGGCCCTGCCGGATCAGGCCTGGCGTCTCGTCACGGATCAGGCGCGCCGCGGCCGGCCAGTCCTCGGACTGCACATACAGGTCGAAGGCCTGTTCAGGGTGGTTGCCGATCTCGAGCAGGCGGGCTGCGCGCCGTTGCAGCATCACGCACTCGGCCGGGTCGAGCTGGGCACGCGCGCGCGCCAGCAGGAATTCGCGGAACAGCCCGTTGTATTCGTAGGTCGGCTCCGGCGCGCCGCGCCGGTCGATGAAATAGCCCAGCCGGTAGAGCGTGTCGAGCCGTTCTCCGGCGTCGAGGTTGCCGCTGATGGCTTCGGCCATGGGCACGGTGAACATCGGCAGGAAAGCGGTGCGCGACAGGATGTGGCACACCTCGGGCGAGGTGGCGCCCAGGATCTCGACCGCGAAATAGTCGAACAGGATGTCGCGCGAGGCCGGCATGCCGGCCAGCTGCTGGCTGCCGGTGGCGCGCCGATGCGCCAGCATTAGCACGAAGCCGGCGGTCCAGCCGCCGGAGCGGGTCCAGGCCTCGTGGATAGCGGCGTCGCTGATGGCGCCGGCCGCGTCCACCGCGGCGAGCGCGCGCGCCTCGTCCAGTTCCATGCGTAATGTGTCTCCGCCCAGGCAGCCGAGCGCGTTGCTCAGGCGCAAGCGGGTCAGCTGGGGTGGCGGTTCGGCGCGGCTGGTGAAGATGACGCAAACGGTTTCCGGGATTTCTTCGATGGCGTCGCGGATGACCGCATGCAGCACCGACGCCGGCGAGACGGCATGGTAGTTGTCGAACACCAGCACGGTGCCCTTGCGCAGGCGCCCGAACAACTGGCGCATGTAGCGCCGCGTAAAACCCGGCAAGTCCGCCAGGTACTCGGGCGTGAGCAGGGGCAGCGCTTCGCCACCGGTGAGTGCCTGCATGGCCACGCCGAGATAATAGAAAAAACTGGCCGGGTCCGCGTCGCCGCTGTCCATCTGGTACCACAGCGCCGGCGTGCGCCGGCGCTCGAGGTAGCTGGTGCAGAGCGTGGTCTTGCCGATGCCCGGCGGCCCGGTGATCCAGATGGCCTGGCGCGCACACATGGCGTCGAGCTGGCCGAACAGGCGCTCGCGCGCCAGGGCCCGATACAACCTTGGCCGCGTGATTTTGCTCAGGCCCGCAGAGTGTTCCATTACATTCCAGTTCCGGCTAACGTCATTGGAGTGGACTCGCGCCGCCCGAATAAGTTCCACGCGCAATGCTTCGTGCCGGGCAGGCTGGCAATCTGCGCGGCCAGCTGGGGCCAATGTTGGTGCAGATGGGGTCCTGTTTCAAACCGTGCGCGTCAGCTGCATCAGCCGCCACAGGCCGACCAGACTGAAGCCGCCTTCGAAGCCCACGTACTCGGGCAGGGCGACATGCGGATGCCACTTGCGCTTGTACTGCTCCTGTTGCCGGGCGGGGTAGATGCAGGCGCCGTGCCGGTAGATCCCTTTGGCGATCTGGGTCAGCAGCCAGCTTTTGCCGGCGACGCGATCGCGCTGCGGGTTCAGTCCGGCAAAGGGTGACAAGCCGAAATGCAGGTGGCGCACCCCTTCCTGCTGAAACCGGGCAATTGCCGTCATATTGATCAGGTCCATCACGCCGGGCGGGGCATCGGCACGGCGCCGGGTCAGGTCGTGCAGCAGGCCGGGCCGTGCGCCCTGCACCGGGACAAAACTGATGAAGCCGATGATCTTGCCATCTTGGCGCGCGGCGAATACGCGGCGCTCCAGGTCGCGCGGCTGCCCTAGTTCGCCGACCATGAATTCGACCAGTTTCGTATTCTCCCGCTTGGCCGCAAGCCAGGCGTGGCTGATGGAGAACAGCTCCCCCCACTCCAGGCTGCCGCGCGGCGCATCGACGCCCAGCTCGACCACTGCGATGCCGGCACGGCGCGCCTGGCTGACCTTGTTGCGCAGTCTGGTGAAGTGGCTGCCGGCGGCGCAGAATGCGTCCAGTTCGATGGTGTAGGCCGTGCCCATCTGGTTGATGCAAAAGCCCTGTTCGCGGTACAGCGCAACATCCTCTTCCTGCAACTGGACTGCGCAAATGCGGCAAGCGCGCTCCTGCGCAAACTGGCGAAACGCCGCCAGCAGCGTGCGCCGGGCTGCAGGCGCACCAAAGCCCCCGCCCAACTGGAACAGGAAACCGCCATGGCGCCGGTACGCGATGAAGCCATCGGTTCCCGCCACGGTGAAGTGGGACGTGGCCTGGTTCAGCGCCATGTAGGCCGACGGGTTATCGCTGCCCCGCAGCAGCTCGAGCGCCCTTGCGCGTGGCATGCGCGCAGGTGGTTCGACACAGGAAACCGGTCCCGACCCGGCCAGCCCGACGGTCCAGCGCAGGCCACCCGGCTGGTGCATGCCGGTGCGCTCTTCGGTATTACGCGATTGTGGTACGAAATGCATTGCCAACCTCCGTATTGCCCAGTGCGGGCGTCATGATCTCGAATCCGTGATGCCGCGCCAGCTGCAGCACCTCCCGTGCATCGTCGACCGGCGGGGCCGACCCGATGCTGTAATTGCGGCGCACGCCCGACAGCGCCAGTGTCATGGTCTCGGACAGGCACGCCAGGTTGACGCCGGCGTCAGGTGTGACATGAGACGCCTCCGGTGATGTCGGTTTGCAGTGCCAGCGGCAAACATACAGAAGGGAGACTCACGAATGACTTACAGACCGGGCGTTTCGAACGTGGAGGGGGTAGCGCAGGTGCGGACCGCAAAGCCAGGAACGACTTATCGACGCCACTAAAAAAAGTAGCACCCCGGAAACCCCGCGCAAGGCAGCGGGTTGGGGGCGGCTGTTTTTAGTGAATAAACCAGCACTTGAGGTGCAGGTTTCGCTACGCGTCAGTCGGTGTCGACCTCTCGGGGCTGGCCGTCGCAATACGTGCGAGCCATGCGTGCATTTCTGCGGACGTGTTTTCAGAAAGGTCGCCCGCATTGGCGGCCAGGTCCAGGTATTTTTTGATCGTCAGGGAATCGGGATCGTCAAGATCGTGTAGTTTTGCCAACTCAAAAGCAGCTTCTCCATCGCCTTGATCAAGCGCCTTCACAAACCATCTCCGGGCCTCATCAATACTTCCGAGTTTTTTGTAGGTCAAACCCAGATTTAAAATCGATGTGCTGCTGCCCGCAACCATCGCTTTCAGATCGAACTCAATCGACTTCGCTATATCGGCCGGGGTACCCTCGCCATTTTCGTACATGATCGCCACCCGGGTCATTGCAAGGCCATTCCCATGTTCGGCCGAGAGAACGAATAGTGAAAACGCCCTGTCAAAATCTTCATTCTCGTACGCTTCGTCGGCTTGACGAAACAGCATGTCTGAATCCATAGATCCTCCTGCAGCGTACTTTATGCGAATCTGCGTCGGCATCCGGCTGCCAGGCCGGGGCCTTCACTTGCGCTATCTGACTTTGGCACGCGTCACGCGCGAAGGACTAATCCGCCCTTCCTTCAAGCTTTCGTGTACGGCAATGACAAATACAAAGCCCCCAGCTCCGTCAATACGCCCGGCGCACCCAGCAGGCTGGTGAAATGCGGATCCGGCGACATGCGCCCGATGAACCAGGCGTACCGGAACACATCGGCGCGTTCTTCGCACAGCTTCACCATTTCCGTCATCTGGGTCTTCTGCTTGGCCAGCGTGTCGATCTGCGCGCCGTCAGCCTGGCTGTGCCAGTTGGCCATCTCGGTCACCCAGAACGGCTTGCCATATTTGAGCAGGCGGTCGAGTTGACCGGCCAGGCCGTAGTCGTACCAGTGGAACGCCAGGTAATCGATCTGTGGCGCTGCGCCATTGTTGGCCGCCTTGTACGCGGCAATGAAGGCGTCCATCCACACCACCGGATCGCTGAAATTGGCCAGCGTGCCCCAGGTGATGGCCGGCCCCACCAGTTTTACGCCGGTCGCCTTGGCAATCGCCTCGTACTTTGGCCACTGCGCCGCCGCATCGACCGGGCTCAGATTGGCCTGGTCGGTCAAATTCGGCTCGTTCATCAACAGCAGGTACTTGATGCCGGGATTGGCCAGCAAATACGTGTTCATCGCCGTCGTGCTGGTGTTCTCGTCCCACAGCATCGGCAAGTAATCCATCTGGTAGGTCGACTTGAGCGCATCGACCTTGACGTCGAGCCCCGGCTTTGTGCCCCAGTTGTACCACCAGCTCACGCCGGGCGAGAGCACTTGCAAGTCGGCCGCGCTGGCGACATCGTAGGCGATGCCGCGCTTGGCACTCTTGGCAATGACAGGTGCGGCCTGCGCAGGTTCCGTCACGGGCGTGGTGGGCGTTGGATCGGCGACCGGCGTGGTGGTGACCGGCACCGTGGTCACGGGCGGGGTCGTGACGGGGGTGGTGACCACCGGCGTGGTCGTGACCGGCGCCGTGGCCGCGGGCGTGGCGCTGCTGCCACCGCCACCGCATGCGGTCAGTCCGGCAGAGGAAGCCAGCAATGCCAGCACCTGGCGGCGGCGTTTGATTGGATGCGTCATGGTGCAGCTCACTTATAAAGAATTGATGAAATCGACCATCTGCTGGCGGTCGTCGGCACTGAGCGCCTTGAAGCGCTCGCGACTTTTTTCGCCCTGGCCGCCATGCCACAGCACGGCTTCCTCGATGGTGCGCGCGCGCCCGTCATGCAGATAGCGCGTGTTGGCGTTGATGGTTTTCAGCAGCCCGATTCCCCACAGCGGCGCGGTGCGCCATTCCTGGCCGGTGGCCACGCCTTGCGGGTAGTTGTCGGCCAGCTCAGGGCCCATGTCATGCAGCAGCAGGTCGGTGTAAGGACGGATGACCTGCTTGCGCAACTCGGCGAACTTGTGCTCACCGGTGGTCAGGCTCGCCGTGTGGCAGGCCACGCAGCGGGCGGCGGCAAACAGCGTGCCGCCGCGTTTCACGCGCGCCTGCATCAGGTTTTCGGCTGCCAGTTCGGCGGCGTTCTGGGCCGGCGTCTGCGCGGTCACCTTGTCGCCCGGGGTGCCGAGCGGTTGCTGGCCGGGGAAGTGGCGCGCTGCCGGCACCGCCAGCAGGCTGGCGTAGCGCACGATCAGCTCGACATCCTGTTCGCTCAGTTCCGCACCCTTGGCATCGGCCGTGCGGCAGGCCGTGCCGTCCGTGGCCAGGCCACAGCCGTGGGTCGGATACATGGCGCTGGTGACGCCCATGTCGCTGTTCAGGGCCGCGCTGGTTTGTTGCAGCACCGTGGCGCTGGTGCCGCGCCAGCCGAACCGGCCAACCCGCTTGATGGTCGCGTCGAGCGGATCGGCGATGATCTGCAGCTTGCCGACGGCGCCGTCGGCATCCTTGGCGC
>NZ_JAQQPS010000037.1:0-33207 GCF_036688685.1 Massilia sp. S19_KUP03_FR1
CATGGCGATTCTCCGGCGATGCGTGGTCGAGGTTGGACCTCAGCCGGAGAAATTCGTTCACTCTTCAATATTTAACGGGTACAGCGCCATTTTTTTAGCCTGCATCCCGGCCTGTCAAAGAGGGCCGCCAGGCCGCATGTGGACGAGTACATTGCATAGGCATGATGGCCGACGTTTGGCACTTTCATTAAACGATGATTCGAGTGGCCCTGCGCGGAGAAGTCGATATATTTGGCATAAGCCAGTCCGCGATCATAACGCGTTGCCCCCTGAATTTTGTAGGGACAGGACATACCCAGCGCATCGGCAATCGGATCGTTATCTGCAGTGCCAAGAAGATAAACAACATCGCGCGCCAGGTAGGCTTTTTCGAGCTTATCTACCGACACCGGTTGTGCCACATATGCCGGGAGTTTGCCCAACCAACCCATATTCCAGTTGCTGAACCCGGGACAGTTTTTCGCATCAACAACGGCGAAAGATCCATCGGACTGCATCCGTTTATCGGTGAAATACAGATAAGTCGCAGGATTCGCTACCACATAGCGCACGTGGATGTCAGCCGCGGAAAGCGCGTCCGCTCCATGCCCGACAACCGCATAACGCTGAACAAATTGTCCTCCTGCTGAGTGCCCGGCAAGTACGATGATCTTCAAATTTGGAAATTTTCTTCGATCAGTGAGACGCTGAATAATGCTGTCTATCACGTCGAACGAGCTGACGGGAGCTGGCGCCTGTGCATCGTAGCCTTGCTTCCACCCATCGAGATCCCAGCGCAATGTGGCAGCCGGTAGCTGATGCCCTGTTACATCAGCCTGAATCAGAAATTGCGGCGTAATAAAGATGGTATCCAGTGCAGCCTTGCCTGCGTGCTTGCTTACATACTCGTCGGCGTCCAGATCGCGTCTCGGCCAGCCATGGACGAGGATGATCGCGCGCGTCACATCAACCTGTCGTATTGTCCAGTCTCGCGATATATGAACAGGCACGTCCCCTTTTCCGGTTGAAGTCTGTATCGTCAATCTGCTATCCAATACGACAGGCACCGACGTTTTTACTAAATCAAGCTCGACCGCAACCGCATGCGGATTCGCAGCAATAAAAATAAACAGCGCAAACATGGTCGGTTTTAATAGTAAGCGCATTTTCAGGCAAGCCATTGCGTAACAGCGTAAGTAAGCCTCACGACACGCTGCAGCACATCCACCAGATAATCGTCCGGGTTGATGTGGTGCGGCCAGCAGGCTTTGCACAATGCCGATGTACCTGCCGCCCAGGTCAGTCCAGCTGAACAGCCAGTTCCGGGTACCCATTGCACGCAATGCCACTGTCGGGTGGACTACTTTAACGGCGGATTGCTGGTGGGTTTGCATATCGATATTATAAAATTATAAGGACCAGACGGGCGTATTTTGGATGTTATCCGCCCGCTTGCTTATGGCGCCGACGCAGCTTTCTGGCTTGGGCCCTTTGCGCCACGAACACGCACGCCAACACGCGCGCACCGGGCGCTGGCGAACAGACTTGTTGGGGCGCCGGTTGCATAGTCGCGCCACGCCCACCTATTTTTGTGACCGTATGCCGCCTGCCTCGACGCCTGAATTCGTCTACTTGCCGCAGGACGGCGAGATGGTCAGCTTGCTGCGCGCCACGGACTGGTCCGCCACCTCGCTCGGCGCGCCATCCAGCTGGCCGGATATCTGGTCCACCATCGGCCCGATGGTGGACCAGGGCGGGCTGGGGATCGGCTTGGCACTGGTGAAACACCTGGTCGAGCTGCTCGGCGGCGCCGTGAGCGCGACCAGCGAAGGACCGAGACGCGGCAGTCTGTTTGCCACCACCCTGCCGCTCGACAGCAGCGGCAGGCCTTCGTCGCCTGCCTGCTCGACATCGGCCTGCCCGATTTCAACGGCAACGAGCTGGCGCGGTGCCTGCGCGCCCTGCCCGCCATCCAGCATGCACTGCTGGTGGCGGTGACCGGCTACGGCCAGCCGTCCGACCGACCGGCGACGCAGGAGGCCGGGTTCGACCACCATTTCGTGAAACCGGTCGACAGCGCCCGGCTGATTGGCCTGCTGGCCAGCCACGACGAACTCAGGATATCAGGCTGCGCAGGCGACTGAGCAGCGAGCTTTGCTGGCTCCAGATGGCCACGTGCTCCGATTCCGGGTGCAGCAGCGCGCCGGGATAATGTTCTTCGGCCAGGCACAGACTGTCGTCGAGGTCGAACATTTTCGCGACCACCGCCGCTTCGATGCACCAACGGCCAAAATAACTGCCCTTGTCGAGCGGGTGGCGCGCCGGGTCGCCATACACGTGCCACCACAGTTCATCGCCGGATTTGCGCGCCAGTTCGGCGTACCAGTGCTGCACGAATGCGGCCAGCAGGGGCGCCTGCTGCGAGCGCGGGGCGTCGATGGTGAGCATCAGCCTTGCGTACGGTTTCGGATGCAGGATGTCGCTGCCGATTTTGCGTCCGCCCTGGCGCGTGGCCAGCACCGAGTCGAGCAGCCGGTCACGCCCGATGTTGCCGATCAAATTGAGCAGCCGGTTCCATTGCTCGTCCGGCACGTCCAGCAGCAGCGCCAGGCCTGCGACCCAGAAACACCAGTTGTAGTAATTCAGGTTATGCAGCGAAAACAGCCACTCCCGGCTGTCGCGCTTGCCGCCGGCGCGCTGCCACTCGAGCGCGCGCAGATTGGCGTGCGCCCACGAGTCGAGCAGGTCCTGGAACGAACCCTGCAGCAGCGCCTCGACCGGGTCGCCGCGCGAATAGCGCAGCATGATCAGCCTGAAGCTGTAGCGACTATGGTTGAACCAGTATTGCGACTCGGTGCCCGGATTTTTGGCGGGAAAACCCATGTTCGACTTGTCCGCTTCGATGCGCTCGCCAAACTTCTTGATCCGTCCATCCCAATACGCGGTATTGCCTAGGGGCGCCCTGTGCATGCCTGTTCCTTCACAGTGATATGACTGGCCGGCGGCCGCAACCCGCTGCCCGCTCCGCCAAACAAGCGGCAGTATAGCGTCGGAAAGTTTCCGTAAATCAATCAACTTGTGAGCAAATGTAGCAAGCCGCTATCCAACGCCGCGCTGCCAATGCGGCGCCTGGCCGCCGGCGTGCTTGGGGATTGGAAGCGTCAGTGAGCGGTTTGCATCAAGGTTTGCCAGCCGGCGTAAAAATCGCTTTCGGACACATCGCGTGCACGCCGACATTCCCGTCGACCAGCTGCGTGATGTTCATGTCCACCGCCACGCTGGCCAGCATGTAAGCGTCATCCCGGCTGAGGTGCTTGTCGGCGACCAGGAAATCGATCATGTCTTTCAGCGCCAGCTCGGTCGCTTCATTCAGGTCCTTGCTGAAGCCCATCGAGATATAGTAATCCGGCGTCTCGGCGCGCGGCCAGCGCAGGTGCCTGTCCTTGTGAACGATGAAGCGAAAACGTCCGCTCAGATACGTCTCCAGCGCCGTGATGTCGACCTCGCCGTTGCCCTGCGCCGCGTGGCCGTCGCCGGCCTGGAACAGCGCGCCCTTCACCGCGACCGGAATGAACAGGGTGGTACCAGCGACCAGTTCCTTGTTATCGAGGTTGCCCGCGTGCGCAAACGGCGGGGCGCTGTCGATCTTGCCCCCGGCCGGCGCCACGCCCATGCTGCCGAAAAAGGGACGCAGCGGGATCTCGATGCCGGGGCCAAAATGGCCGAGCATCTTCTCACGGTCGAGCGCAACGATCTTCCAGCGCGCGTACGGGTATTCCATCGGCAGGAAGCCGCGCCCGACGCCAAAGCCGTTGCAGGCGAAATTCACGTCCAGGTCGACCTTCAGGATCTGCACTTCGAGCACGTCGCCCGGCTCCGCTTCGGCGATCGCCACCGGGCCGGTGAGGATATGCCCGCCCGGGCCCTTGTCGGTGACGGCCTGGTAGATAGCGTCGGTGTAGAGCGGGATGTCGGCGCGCTTGACGCCGCGGCTCATCATCAGTTCGGGCGAACCGCAGGTGGACAGGGTTTGCATGCGCACCGTGTCGCCCGAATGCACCGTCAGCACCGGTGTCGACTGGCCGGAATAGTAGCCCCAGGCGACGGTCGATGGCGTAGCGGGGAGCTTGAACTCGGCCGCATGGAGCGGCAAGGCCACGGTCGCGGCCAGCAGCAGCAAGCGCATCACGGCGCCTTCCTTTCCGATGCCTGCAGCACGCGCTGCAAATACACCTTCCACAGATTGGCCACCGTGTGGCTGCCATGTCCGCGCGTCGCTGGCGAAAACGGCAGAACCACCGCACTGCCCTGCGCCACCCGCTTGATCTCGCGTTCCAGGATGCCCAGCTCGGGCGGATTGATCATGTCGTCGGCCGTGTTCACAGCGATGAGCGGTACGCGGATTTTTTCCAGGTCGGGCAAGGGATCGTAATCCTGTGACGCTTCCAGCTGGTAGAGCAGGTCGGTGGCATCGGTGTCCTTCATGCCCGCCGCCACGTACGCGTCGAGCGCGGTGTCGGTGCCGGCCAGCGTCGGCGCCTGCTGCTGGCGCAGGGCAGGATTGCTGCCCATGAAGTACAGCATCTGCAGGCCAGTGCGCAGGCTTTGCGGCTGGACCCGATATTCGCCGCCCTGCCACTGCGGGTCATTGCGGATGGCGTCGATGACGACACGACGCCAGGCCCGGTTGCGGCCCGCGATCTGGGTCGGCAGGCTGGCCAGCGGCATCAGCGCATCCATGAAACCGGGATAGCGCTCGCCCCAGACCCACGCCTGCATGCCGCCCATCGAGGTGCCCATCACCAGGCGCAGGTGGTGCACGCCGAGCTGCTCGAGGACCTGGTGCTGGGCATCGACCATGTCGCGGTAGCCGTAGTGGGGAAAGCGCGCGTGCAGGCCGTCGCTCGGTTTGCTGGACTGACCGTGGCCGATGCCATCAAGCAGGATGATGTAGTAGCGTTGTGCGTCGAGCAGGCCGCCCGGGCCGAACAGTTCGCCCGCGAAGTCGGGCCGCAGGAACTGGGCGCCGGTGCCGCCGGTGCCGTGCGTGATCAACACGGCGTTCGTGACCACGCCGCGGCTGTCGCGCTGTGGTGTGCCCAAGGTGCGGTAGTGGATGCGCAGTGCGGGCAGTTTTTCGCCGGAGGCAAAGGCGAAGTTGCGCAGCGTGGCGTCGCCTTGCAGCGGTACGGGGTAGTCGGCAGCGTGGGCCGCACCCATCGCCAGCGTGAACATCAGGGAGAACAGGACTGGTCGCATGGGGCCTCGCGTGAACAATGTGGACCGAGTCTATCAGGCGATGGTGAACATCGCCACCACGGCGATGGTCATCACCGCGGTACACAACCAGCCCAGCAGCTTGAGGCGGGGCGAGATGATCAGAGCGCCCATGATGTCGGGCCGCGCGGCCATCAGCATCATCACGGCCATGATCGGAATCGACACCACGCCATTGATCACGGCGCTCCAGTACAGCGCCTTGATCGGGTCGATCGGCGCATAGATCAGGGCGATGCCGAGCAGGGTCGCCAGCACGATGATCGCGTAGAAGCGCGGCGCCAGCGCCGGCTTGTCTTCCAGGCTGTTGGGCCATTCGAAGGTACCGGCCATGGCATACGCCGCGGAGCCGGCCAGTACCGGAATGGCCAGCATGCCGGTGCCGATGATGCCCAGGCTGAACAGGAAGAAGGCGAACTCACCGGCGATCGGGCGCAGTGCTTCGGCCGCCTGCGCCGACGAGGCGATGTCCGTAACGCCGTGCTGGTGCAGGGTCACGGCCACCGTCAGCATGATGGCGAAGGCGACCAGGTTGGAAAACCCCATGCCGAACCAGGTATCGGTCTTGATGCGATCGAGGCTGGCGCGGGCCAACTCCGGCGCATATTTGAGTGCACGCGCGCCGGGCCGGGCATGCAGGTCTTCGACTTCCTGCGACGCCTGCCAGAAGAACAGGTAGGGACTGATGGTGGTGCCGAACACGGCGACGATGGTGGTGATGTACTCGGGCTTCCACGGCAGGCGCGGGAACACCAGCAGGCCCGCGGCCACGCCGGCCCACGGCACCTGCACCACGAACACGGTCGCCACATAGGCCAGCAAGGCGAGGGTCAGCCATTTCAGGATACGCACGTAGCGCGTGTAGGGAATGAGCACTTGCAGCGCCGCCGACAGCACGCCGAAGCCAACCGCGTACCAGTGCGCCGGGCCGCCCAGCACCAGCTTGAGCGCGTCGCCCATGGCGGCGATATCGGCAGCGATGTTGACGATATTTGCCACCAGCAGCAGGCCGACGATGAAGTACAGCAGCGGCTTCGGATAGTGGCGCCGCATATTGGTGGCCAGGCCGTGGCCGGTCACCAGGCCTATGCGGGCGCTGACGACCTGGATGCCCACCATCAGCGGGTAGGTGAACAACACCGTCCACAGCAGGCCGAAACCGAACTGCGCGCCGGCCTGCGAGTAGGTCGCGATGCCGCTGGGGTCGTCGTCGGCGGCGCCGGTGATCAGGCCGGGGCCCAGTTTGGACAGCCATGAGGCGGGTTTTGCCGCGGGCGGCACAGGCTGGTCCATGGGGGTGCTTTCTTGCTCGATGCATGCGGGGCGCGGGACGCGCACCTGATCATGGTGGCGCCCGCGCCCCCTGTCAAGGCGTCCTGCCGCTAGCGCGCAAGCGCGCTGCGGACCGCCCAGACGCGCCGGCCCGGAGGCGCTGTTTTTGCAGCACCGCCATGACATCGGCCACCGTCAGCCGGGCGATGCAGTCGTCGCGCCGGGCCACCGTGATGACGGTGCTGGCGCGCGTATCGATCGGCGCCCACTCGGGGTTCTTCTGGCGCATCAGCGCCACCACCGGCACGTGCAACGCATTGGCCAGGTGCATGACGGCCGTCTCCACCGAAATGATCAGCCGGCACCGGCGCAGCACGGCGGGCAACTGGAAGAAATTTTCTTCCGCGCTGAAAAAACGGATGCCGGACAGGTCGCGCCCTGCAAACAAATGTTTGACCCGCGCCAGCTCTTCCGGCACGACGTTGATGATGAACGACGCACCCTCCCAGCCGCCGCTGTTGCGCATGGCCTTGATCAGGGTAATCAGGCGCTCCACCGGCCAGTTCCGTTCCGGCGACTTGGAGAAGGAATTGAGGAAGATGACATCGCGCCCGCCATCGAAGCCCCACTGCGCGAACTGCTCGCTGGCGTAGGCCATCCAGCGCTCGGGTATCGTCAGCACCGGATAGCGCGCCGCCGCTGAAATATGGATGCCGAACAGGAGCGTGAACCAGCCTGCGTAAATCTCGCTGATGTGCTGGCCGGGGTGGGTAGCGGCGGAATAGGCCGGGATGGCGGCGTCGAGTTTGCGATAAATAAGGCGCTTCGGGATATCGTAAAACCGCACGCGCTTCTTTTGACCCGCCACGAAGCCGTGCGGGCTGATACGACGCGCCAGCAAGGCATATTTGTGCCGCTCCAGTGTCGCCAGCGAGACGACGATCGGATACGCCTCGCGCTGCGCCTCGTCGATCGACTCTTCATACAGCGCGGGGCTGTAGGTGCGGGCATAGACTTTGGTAAAGCAGGTCGATTCGGCCAGCCAGTCGTACAAGGCATATTTCTGCAAATGAGCCCATTGCGCCGCATCGTTGGTGCGGCGCCGCTCGTCGACCCACAGGTGCATCTCAATGTGCGGAAAGGCCCGGGCGAACGCGCGGAAACAGCTTTGCAGGTAGGTGAAGTCGCCTAATGCCAGGTGGGCGATGAACAGGATTTTTCCGGATGTGCGCAGCATGGCGGCGTCGATCAGCTGTCCACCCGGGCGCGCGCTGAGGCGCACGCCGGGAATGACATCGGCAATCGACCAGTCGCGCGCCGCGCGGTATTCCGACAGTTCTTCGCTACTTGATTTCATCGCTAGCCTTATAAACGGTTCAGCTGCTTGTTCAACAAAAGATGCCCGCCTTGTCCGCACCATCACAGGCGTGACGAAGCCGCGCGGGCTGGCGCACAAGGTCGACCGTTGGTGGGGTTGGCAGTGACTTCGGGACGGACTGGCGCGATCATGCGCGCCCGCTGGCGTCATCAACAATCTTACGACACCAAATTGTGCATTCCGGTTAATCCATGTAAATCCAGGAAAAGCCGTTTGCGCTGGCACTGCATGGCGCAGTCTTGCGCCCGAACACGCTCAGTCCGGCATCGGCCACCAGACTTCAAGTGCTCCCTAATTGGCAAAAAATTGTTCGAACTGGCGCCATGCCCAACCCGGTACCTTCGCCGGAATCGCGTCAACTGCACCCGCAATCCGAACGGCGACCAGTGCATCCGTTTTATGCGCGTGCGGATTTGCACGCCAGCCGACGGCGTGTCCCTGCAGAGACATTGGGCTCCCACACGGGCTACACCCGGCGCGGGAACGGCCCCGAGGCCCGGGAACGCCTGGGCGGCTGTTCAGCGTCAGCCCGCACTTCGACGCGAGGTTGACCAGCAGGCGCACGCCGCCAGGTTCGTCGCGCTGCCGTCCAAGGCGGCACAAGCAATTTATTCGATGGGCGTGCTCATGCTGCCACCCTGAACTGGTGAGACCGACCGCTTAACGCCCCCGGCCAATCTGTGCTCGCTCACTTCGCCATGTCCACCACCTGCCCATCGAGGTCGATGGTGGCCACCCGCGCCGCGCCCAGCGCGAGATGCGCCGGCAAGGCGACGCCGCTCTCGCGCGTCCATTCGAACAAACTCTGCTCCGCCGGCGTGCCATCGGGGCGCGCGGGCGCCCTGTAAAACGCGTGTTCTTCGCCAAATGCGAGGAGCTTGCCATCGGCATCGAACACGCCGGCCAGGCGGATGCCCCCGGCCGGGAACAGCGTGCGCGCCTCGGTCAGCCCCGCCGCCGTACGCAGGGTGATGGCCAGCGCCTGCCAACGCGATCGCGCGGGCAGGCGCAGGCGAATGACGCTGGTGCCGCCAGCGCCGGGGGCCAGCGTCATCCACGCGCTGGCGCCGACAGCGGCCCAGTTCCCCTCCCCGTTCAGCCATGCCAGGCCGGGCGCCGAATCACTGATTTGCACCGCGCTCCACTGGGCAGGCACGCTGCACAACAACACGCCATCGCCCAGCGCGGCCAGTCCGGCCCCCTGCAGGTTCACCGTCTCGGTGCGCCAGGCCAGCCATTCGCCATCGATCGCCAGCGCTGCCCCATGCTGGCGCGCCGGCATTGCCAGCGGTGCAGAGGCGACCTGCGCGCTGGTGCCGACCGGGCCATAGGCGGCCAGCTTGTGCTGCACGCCAACCCGGATGCCACTGGCGCGCACCGTCAGCCCGGTGGGACCGGCGTTGTCGAAGCCCGGGTGCCCGCTGTCGGCCACCAGGTTGACGCCACCCGCGGCGGGCGGCAGGTCATGCTTGAAGGCGACCTGCAAAGAATAACTCGCATGGTTAGCGCTGCTGGTATGCGGCACCTGCTCCGTGGCGGGCAACTGGTCGACGGGATATTCGGCACCGGGCGCGAGCGGCCAGCCGAACCAGGCCACCGAGGCACCCCGGTTCTGCAGCGGTGACGCCACCACCAGCCAGGCGACGTCGCCGGCGCCAGTGACCAGTGGTGGCACTTCAAGCACGGCTTCGCGGGTCCAGCCCATGCGCCATAACCGCTGCACGGCTTGCTGCTGCGCTGTCGTGCGGCGCAGGTCGGCATCGGCAATGTCGGGCAGCGGCCATTCGGCGATCAGGCGCGGCCCCGGATTGAACAGCCAAAGGCGCAGCGGGTCTTGCACCGGAGCGTCCTCCGGTGCCAGCACGCCCGTCGGCGGCACCCGCACGGGCGATGGCACCCACAGCGGGATGCCCGCATCCGGGCCCAGGTTGCCGACCAGCGTGGCCGCGTAACACTGCGCCCAGTCCAGCAACGGGACCGTGAACAGTTGCATCGCCAGTCCCGTCTTCGGCGGCGCCGGCGGCCCGCTGCGCAGCGCACCGGCTGCGGTCCAGGTAGCCGATGAGGGCGCCGGCAGGGCGCGATCGGTGTTGAAGCACGGGATAACGTCGCGATCGCACAGGAACCACGCCGGCACGATACGCGCTTCTTCGGTGGGATTGAGCGTGGCAGCGACAACCTTGTCGAGGTCGGCACTGCGGATGCGCAGGAAGCCGGCCAGCGAATAGATGGCCGGCATGGTGTCGAACAGCAGCCGGTACAACTTGCGCCGGTCCGGTTCCCACGGATTGGCAAGGCGCCTGGCCTCGGTCACGCTATTGGTGCGCAACATCGCGATATCGGCCGACAGGTCGAGTCCCTCTCCGGTCAGCGCGGCATCCTGCAGCGCGCAGATCGAGGTCAGGCCGGTCGAACTTTGCAGCAAGCGGTAGTGGCAAATGACGCGCAGCGTCGTCGCCATCGGCGCCTGCACCGCATCCCAGAAATACAGCTCCACCGCTTGCTTGTCTCTGAGCTGGCGCGCCAGCGTGCCGTTGTATTCCACTGAGCGCAGCAGGACGTCGCCGGTGCGCTCGAACCGCTCGGTGACGTGAAATTGCGGGTCGCCTGCCGCCATGCCCTTCTTGTTCCAGCCAAACGCTGCCGTCGCGCCCCACCCGAGCATCCCGCGCACGACGACCAGCCGTCCGCCCCGGCGCTCGAGTTCGAGATAGATTCGGTTGAGCGTCGCGGTGGCGACCGCTGGCGCCAGGGCCGCCTTGACAACCCAGGTGCGCGCATCGGCCAGCACGATCCGGTTCACGCCATGCTGACCCGCCAGCGCAATCTCTACCTTGGCGGCGCCGGCCAGCAAGGTAAACGTGCTCTCGCCGTGCTCGATCCGCTCGACCAGCTGCAATTGCGCCAGCCCCCATCGCTTTTGCACAGGCTCGTCGTCTGCCAGGCTGGCCTGCGTCAGCACGATGACCGGGTCGGCCAAGGCCTGCAAGGCGCTCGCGCTGCCATCGGCCACCATGGCTGGCAGTGGTGCCAACGAGTCGTCGCTGAGCCTGACCCAGCGGGTCGCGGCGTATTCCCCCCCTGCGACACTGCGCAGTTCGCCCCATGCCAGCGCGGGATTTGTGGGCGGCGCGCCCATTGCCGCCATTGCCGCAGGTAACAGGAATTGCACTTCGCTCCAACCAAAACGGGCGCCCGGCCATTCGCTGCGGTGCTCGCTGCGCAGTTCCGGGTGCTTGCCGGCCGGGCGCCACGCCCAGCGCTGCTGCTGCGCCACCTGGTCGGCGCTGTGGACCATGGGCGCCACGTCCGCGCCGGCCGGCGCTGCACCCGGCTGCACGCGGGTGGCATCGAACGACGCCGGTGCACCATCGCTGGCAACGCCGGGCGGCAGCATCCGGTACAGCGCGCGCAGCACGGCGGGTTCGCCGGTATCGCCGCCAACCGCCGGCGACCATTGCTCGCGCGCGAGGCCCGGGCCGGGATCGAAACTGGCCAGTGGACCGAAGCTGAACGCCTCGGGTGCAATCTTGCTGAAGCCACCGCGCGGCTCCAGCAACATGCCACTATGCGCCCGCAACACGAAAGCATGGGCCGCGCCGTCCGCCTGCAGCGGGATCAAGGTGCGCAGCGGCGAGATTCCGGGTGCATCGTTGCGCGCCGCTTCCGGTGGCAATACCCAGTTACTGGCGCCAGTGAAGTGCGTCAGCGTGGCCGTGTGCTCTGCGTCGCATGTCAGCACAATGTCTTCATTGCATGCGAGTTGCCACGGGCTGGCGGCGGCGCCGCACAGGTGCAGCGGCACCAGTTGCAGGGATGCCGCACGCGCCATGGCCGCGGCACCGGGTGGGAGCTGCGCCGCGTCCAGGCTACGCCCGTCGACCGCCATGCCGTCGAGAACCAGCACCAGCGCAGGGGCGTCGATGGCGAGTGTGAGTAGCAGCTGACCATCCACCTTGCGCACTGAAAAGGTCTTGCGGCCGCTCTGGTCGAGCATCAGGCGCGCATGGCCTGCGGCGCCTAGCTGAGGAAACCAGCCGCGCACATCGACATGCCGGCTTTCGCCGAAAAACCGATACGGTGCGCGCGCCACATCGTCCTGCTGTACGCGCAGCAGGCCGGTGCTGGTCGGCAGCCACAACGGGGAGGCGCGCTCCCAGGCGCCATCGATTTTTTCATCGAGCAGCAGCGCAACCGGCATCGCGAGCGTCACGTCCGGCGCCGCGTCCTGGCCAAGCGTCATGGCCAGCACGAGTTGGCCGGCAGCGGGCGCCACGCCGGGCTCCTCGAACGAGAGAACGTCGTCGGCCAGGGTGACGCTGGTCGGGCGCAACGCAATTGGCTCGACCAGGCCGGGCAGCGCCAGCTCACCCGACACCGCCACCGACCAGTGCTGCGCATCGAATGCCGCGCCAGCCCAGGCATTGCCTTGCCCCAGGACGGGGCAGTCGTCGACTTGCAACGGGGCGCCGTCCAGCATGGGCAGAAAGTCCGCCAGCGCCTGGGACAGCAGCGTTTGCCCGACCATCGTGCCGCCCGACAGCCACTGGCCTGCAACAAAGCTGGCGGCTGACCCGTCGACGCCGCGCGTGACGATGCCATCGACCCAGTCGCCATACACGCTGGCGCTTTCATGCCCATCGGTCACGAAATTACAGAGTGCCGCCACGCGCCCGTCGGCAATGTACATCCGGTCGAACTGGCGCGGCTGGCCATCGAACCAGGGAATGGTTGCCTTGTCGCGGAGCAATCCTTCCGCGTGGCCGGCGGCAGCCAACGCCTGTGCGCTGGGATCTGACTTGGCCTGTGCAGCACTAAAGTCAGCAACGGGCAATGTGTTCTCGTCGGGCATGATTATTTACTCCAGTTAATAGGATCGAGGGCAAGCCCGTTGCAGCGCCACCGCGCAACGATCTGTTGAGGCAGGCTTTGCGCATCTTTCAGCACGATGCGCAGGTCGCCGCCCGGCGAGATGGACGGTGTCACGGGGAGCCAGCTGCGTACTTGGCCCCACCCGACCGGGCTGTCGGTCCCGGCAGGTGCGTCCCAGGGCTGGCCGGTGAAGGCATGGCCGCGAAAATGCGCCACCAGCCGGAGCGGCTCGGCAGCGTCGAACTTGAAATACAACAGCAGTTCGGCCTCGGGATCGGGCAAGCGCAGCAGCGCCATGTCGGCGAACGGCGCCAGTGCCGCGCTGGGGATGTGCTGGCGCACGCTGGGTCGACTGGCGCCGCTGTAAAACCAGTCCAGCCTGGCCAGCCCGATGTCGATCTGCTTGTCATTTGCCACTGTCTCCACCTGCAACTTCGGCAAGGTGGCGGGCCGGTGGATGCGCGGGCGCCGCAACGGGCCGATCGTGGCCGGCAGCGCCGACACCACGTCGTCGGCGCTGGCCCCGATGCGGGTCGTTAGCGCCATGCAGGGCGGCTCGTCGTAGACCAGCTCGGCCCAGGTTCCCGGCGCTGCCGTCGCCAGCGTATCGAATTTCATTTGCGGCGCCCGTTCGGCGGGGTCGCCCGGCTTGCCGCCGAACCAGGCGCTCAGGCAGCTTTCGTCGATGCCATCGTAAAGCGTTGGATATAAAAACTGCAGCGTGGCGCGGTCCGGATGCATGCGCAGCACACCCTGGCGGGTCCGGGCCACGCGGTTGTACAACGACTGTCGAAACGCGCCCGGCGCATCGAGGGCAATGACGAAGGCATCGTCGGGCGCATCGAGCACCTGCGCCGGGCAAAAGCGCGCCGTGAACGGCTCGCGCCGCGCGACCACCAGCCGATGCCACTGGCCGTGCGGCGCTGTGCGCTCGGCCATCGCGGTGTCGCGGTCGGCCGGCCCGAGCGTGGCGCGCCGGCCCTGGATCGGCGCGTAGCGTGGTACCGCTTCGACCAGCCATTCCAGTTCGTGGCGCCAGCAATCGGCCAGCCCTTCCCACAGCCACGCCACGCGGCCGAAATCGTCCAGTGCCACTGTATCCTGGGCGCCCGGCTGTTCGCTCAGCCAGTACAAGGCGCGCGGCCGTTCGGCGGCGGCCAGGGCGTCCGTGGGCAGCCAGAACTGGATGGCCCGGCCCAGCAAGTTGCCCAGCTGATCCTTAAAAAAAACCCAGTTGCCAGCCGGCTTCTCGAAGGCCTGCTCCAGGGCGCGCCGTTTTGCCACCGACAGCAGGACCTCGCGCGCCGCGCCGGCGCCGAGCAGCGCCTGCATGGCAGCGAGCACCAGCGCGGCATCGCCATCGCTGGCGGCCAGTGCCCGCACTGTTTTAAGCACGGCATCGCTGCGGTTGGCGCTGGCGACGGCCTGCTCGGCGCCAGGAGCGCCGGCCAGCGTTGCGGCCGCCGCCGCCGGTGCGCTCCGCAGGATGAACTCGCGCGCATCGAGCAGGCCCGGCGTGATGCCCTCAGCGCGCGGTTCCTGCGGCGCCGCAGCGGCCCAGCGCCGCCCCATTTCAATGGGCGCATACACCTTGATCAGGCGCGGTACCGCCTGCACCAGCGCCACCGCATTGAACGGTGTCGGGTCACCCGGTGCGGCCACATCGCGCAGCCACAAGCGGTAGCCGCCAATCAGTTCCGCGTCCGGCGCGCTTCTGGCTGCGGCATGCTGCACCACCACCCGCACGGTCGCCGGTGCGGCCGGATCGCCCTGCACTTCCATGACCCGCGCGGCCCCCTCGCCCAGCCACGCCGGCGCCGGCAGCGGGGCCCAGAATCGTTCGAAATGCGGTACCGCGCGCAGCGCCTCCGGGCTGCTGCCGGCCAGATGCTGGACCAGCACCACCTGAGACGCGGGTGCTTCGAGCGTGCCCGCGATCCTGCGCCGGATGGCAACGAACAGGCGCGTGGCCATGCCCGGCGCCAGCGCCAGCGTGCAGTCGAGGCGCCGGCCGGGCTGGCCATCGACGGTATCGGCGGCTTCGGCCGCATCGGCCAGCGGCACCGGTTCCAGGTTATGGTGCGACAGATTGGGCAGGCCGGCGATGCTGTCGTCGGTGTCGCCTGCCGGCTGGCCGAAGGCGGCGCCGGTGCTGCCCAGGCTGCCCAGCGAGCGCGCCAGCGCCAGCGCAGCGTCGTCGTCGTCGCCATAAAACCCGGTCGCCACCACCGGATAATCCTGGCGGTACAGCACGGCCTCGAGTTCTTCCGGCTCGGGCTGGTCGGCAGCCAAGGCAAACCGGATACTGCAGCGGGCCAGGTTGCCTTCGTCCGGCGGCGCCACCAGCTCGGCCGAGACGCGCAAGGGCGGCGCGGGCTGGTCCAGGCGCTGGCGCTTGAGCAGTACGTGCCCGCTGTGCGTGCAGCGGCCATGGTGGTTGAACAGCCTGACTTCGTAGTTGAGGAGTTCTCCTGCCAGCTGGTCTATCCCGAGCCGGTCGGCAATGCGGAACGGCCGCTCGGCCCAGGCCACGCCGGCAGGCGGCGCGCCACGCAGCGTGTCGACCGAAGACGGAATCAGCACCGGTCCGGAGTCGCTCGACGCACGCTGCGCGACGCCCAGGGTCCGGCGTGACTGGTAAAACGGCGCAAACGGTCCCGCGCCACCCGGCGTCGCGAACAGACTGCCATTCGTGATGCGCTTGCCGTCGTGCTCGAAGTACAGCGTCACACCAGCGGCAGACTGCTGCGCGGTGACGCGCAACCGGGCCGGCCCGGCATCGCCGCCATCGACTTGCGCAGGCGGCGCCTGCGGGCCGGCGCTGGACTCCACGATGAACAGCAGCGCGCCATACGCCACGATGGGGTGGTTGGTGGCGCTGCCACCGAGTGCGGTGATCAGGGCCAGGCACATCTCGTCGTCGCTGGCGTAGTTCTCCATCGCCGGCTGCGCTGGGAAATCGCGGTAGACCTGGTACAGCCGCAGCGGCAGCACCGGGTTCGCCAGCGACTCGTCCATGGCGTTGCCCAGCTCGGCGGCTTTTGCGGCATCGGCCAGCGTCGCCAACGCCGCCCGGCTCGCTTCAAACGGCGCGGCGCCAGCGCTGGTGCCGGCCGCGAGCACCGGCCGCACGCTGTCGCCATCGGCTTCCAGCACGATCTGCCACAGCGACTCCACGCCGGCCGGCAAGGGCGACACCGGCAGGTAGGACCAGGGCGCCGCCGGTCTCAGCTTGCCGTCGGCGTCGACCTCCAGGTGCAGGTTTTCCGGGATGCGCACGCCCAGCCACTGGGTCTTGCGGATGCGCTTGAAATAATATTCGCTCATGCGGGTGCTCCCAACAGGTTGTTGACGTCGGTTTCGACGTTCCGGTAGACGGCGCGGCCGGCCTCCACGGCCGCGCCGTCCGCCACGATATGCAGCGTCAGCCCGGCCGATATGCCCAGCACATTGACGGCGAGCCGGGCACGGCCATCGATACCGATGCTGCCGTCGCTGGCCAGTGCCGCTTCCAGGTCCAGGTCGACATGCAGGCGCATGCTGAAATCCCAGTCCTCGTGCCATGAAATGGTGATGTGGCCGAAGCCGATGCTGATCCGGATCCGGAAGCCGATCTGCACGTGCAGCGCCAGTTCGACCGTGCAGCTGGCGTGGGCCAGGCCGTAGACCAGCAGCCGGCCATCCCGGAAATTGCCCATCAGGGCCAGACTGGCGGAAAAATTCGCGCTGACGCTGCCCGAGAGCGAGGCCGGCCCGATCGACACCGTGCCGGTCGACGCATTGAACCCGGCGGACAGCGCCGAGCGCGCGATCGCGTAGACCTGGCCCCCGGCCGAGCGCAGCACCAGCGACGCCGATCCGGCGACCCGTAGCGGACCGAGCGTCGTATCGACTTCCACGGGACCGAGCGCCAGCGCCATGCCGGCAGGGGCCGCCTCGAAGGCGAGTTGTGCGCGCGGCATCTGCATGCCCAGCAGTTGGGCCGCAGGAATCAGGTTGGTCAGGCTGGAGCGCCCGTCCGGGCGGGTCATGGCCACCACGCGCAGCGACGGCTGCTGGCCGTCGAACATGGCCAGCCCGACGGCGGATGGCTGCTGCTGGAACGGCGCCGAGCGGGCGTCGGCGCGGCTGGTGTAGAGCCACAGCCGGCCGAAGGCGGCAAACTGCATGTCCAGCGTCATCAGCAGCGTCAGGTCGGCCACGTACAGCGACATGGCCCGGTCGCCATGGGTTTGCGACGATTCAGCGAAGATGCGTGCCACCACGCACAGGTCGCCCACGGCATCGGTCCAGCTCTCCTGGCTGAACACGTCCGGCAGGCCGGTTTCAAGTTTGCGCCGCCCCTCGGCCAGCGTCAGCCCGGTGACGCCCGCCACCATGCGGTTGATGCCGGCGCCGAGCTCGATGCGGGTCGCCACCACGCCGGGAAACAGTGCGATGTTCACATCGTCCTGGGCGGCCATGATCGACAGCGCCGGCAGCCAGGCATCTTTGCCGCTCGCGCGCATGCGGCCGATCTGGAACGTCGCTTCGACAGCTGCCAGTGCCGGCGACGATATACGTCCATGGCCGCGCACTGCCTGGACGTTCGGGCCATCGATCTGTACCAGGCTCGCTTGCCCCTTGAAGCCGCCGGGCGCGGCCAGTTCGATCGCCATTGCCGGCTTGCCCAGCGTGATGTCGAGTGCCGGCCCGCCGGCCAGGTTGATGGCAATGCTGGCCACGCTGCCGCTGACCACCGCGCCGCCCGCCTCGAAGCGCAGCGTGACGCCCAGCAGGGTGACGCCGGACTTGCTGAACGCCAGCCGCGGCACGCGCATGTCGAACACCTTGAACGCCTGCAGATGCAAGCCCTCGGGTGGTGAAAAGGCAAACGTCGGCAAGCCGATGTCGGCAAGTTCCAGCTGCACATCGTCAAAACTGACCGCCAGCCCGGTGAACAGGCGGCCGAACCAGGCGTCGGCATCGGCGCCCAGGTCGCGCGGCAAAAAGGTGACCCGCCCCCCGATGCTGACCCTGGTGGCCAGGGCCGCGGCCGGGCCGCTGAACGCCACGGCGACATGCATCTGGTCGAAGCCGAGCATGCCACTCGGGTCGCTCCAGGGCACGTTGTTGGCGATGCGGGTCAGTCCCGTGATGGTCAGCGTATCGCGTGCCAGGTCGGCGCTCACGGCCAGCTGCAAATCGACGCTGGCGCCGCGGAAATAGGCCAGCTCAAACCGGGCTTGCAGTCGCGCTTCCAGCTGCCCGCCGCGCACCACCAGCGTGCCCTCCCGGACATGCAGCGCCAGCTGGTCGATGGTGACATTGCCCGGCACCAGGGCGGCGCTGCATTCCCGCACCCCGGAGGCATCAAGCACCAGGCGCGTGATGTCGAACCGGATACCCGCCATGCCGGGCAGCGCCATGGTTGCCGCGGGCGCGTCATCGGTGCCTTCCAGCGTCAACCGCCACGGGTCCAGCCCGAGCGCCAGCGTGGCCGTGCCGGCGTGGATCGCCAGTCCCGGAAATGGTTCGACATGCTGCACCAGCGTCTGCAGCGCGCTCAGGCCCTGTACCACCCAGGTGTCACCGGGCGCGGGGCGCAGCGCCAGGTCGATGTCGAACGCCGGCCGCCAGCCCTTCAGCGCGCCGATTTGACCGAGCTGCAACTGCGCTTTGAGCATGACCTGCGGCGCGCCCAGGTCGAATGCTTTGTCGGCAAACAGCAGCCGGAAATCCGGCCCGGTCAGTGTGTCGGTGCCGAGGACGCCAGCTGCGACGGCCAGCACCTGGCCGGGAAACAGGTCGGTCGGTTCCGCCAGTTGCGCGAGGATTTTATAAGTCATGGTCAGTCCTGAGTGAAAGGGTGGGAGAATTCAGCGCCGGGCGGGATCGCCTTGCCTGATCCGGTCGGCCTCACGCTGCGACTGGCCCGGTTCCACCGGCACCGACACCGAGCCGGGTGGTTTCGGGTCTTCACCGGGCGGCTTGCCGGTGGCGCGGATTGCGATCACGCGGTTGAGCATGTCGAACCAGAACGGCGCGCCCAGCGACGCTGCCAGTGCGGTCAGGAGCCAGCCAAGTCCGTGCTGCAGCAGCAGAGACCGGGCTGCGGCAAAGGAATCCGGACGTTCCTGTCCATTCTTCCGTTCCGCGGGAGTGCCGCTTTCGACCCAGCCGACCGGCAGTGCCAGCGCCTTCAGGTTTTCCTGCACCGTGTAAAACTGCCCGGGCAGGCTCGGGGCGAGCGCCAGCTTGACGGTATTGGGGGAATCGGACGCGCTGATCGTTGCCGTGGCGGGCGCCTCGACGTCGCCGAGGTTCACATCGACCGTGAAAGGCACCTCGGTGGCACCGCGTAGCACCTTGACCTTGTCCTTGCGCAGCTTCGCCTTGACGGGGTTATCGCTGGTCAGCGTCACGTCGCGCTCCGCGTCCATCGGCGTGACGGCCAGCTTGCCGCTGTATTCCTGGCCGTTGATGACGGTGACGGTGCCCGGGGTCGGCGCGGGATTCTTGAGCGCGAACTGGGTGGCTTGTTCGACGATCGCGTCGCGCGTCCCCGTATTGGTTTGCAGATGCCTGAAGATGAGAATGGTATCGACGTTCATCCCCACGACCAGCAGCGCGGACAGAGGCAGGACGACGGCCTGCACGCGCCGCTTGTACCAGCCGTTGACCCGGTCCATGCCGCTGTTAAACCAGACCTCGATGTTTTCCTTGAGCTTCCCGATGTCGCTGCTGGCGTCGTCGTACAGGGTCAGCAGCGTCTGGCGCAGATCGCCGGCAGGCAATGCCTCGAGCACCTGGCGCACATACCTGGCCGACATCCCATCGATGAACCGTTGCACATCCGCGTAGAAATCCCCCACCGTGTACGGCCCTTGCAGCCGCTTGCCCATCGCGCTCAACTCGTCCTTCAGTACGACAGTCGCGGGGCTGGCCAGCAAGTTCTGGACGGCGGCGCCAAAACGTGTACGCAGTTCGTCGATGCCGGCCTTGGCGTTCACACCATCGGCGACCAACTGCGTCAGCGTGGCCAGCAGCGCCGTCAGCTCGGGCCGGTTGGCGGCCTCCAGTTGCCGGACCCTGGCGTCGACTTCACCCAGCCAGATGAGGGGATTCGGTGGGGTCGCGTCCTGCACGTGGCGCAACAAGTCGCCCGCGATCATGGCCTGCACGCCCCCCTCCTTTTGCAGCGCTGCCGCCTGGTCCGACAGTTGCTTCGAGAGCAACTCCAACGTTGCATCGGCAGTTGACGTGGTATCAAGCACGCGGCGCAGCGCGTTCTGGCACGCGACAACCGGTGCTGCATTTTCCTGGACCAGGCTCATCAAAACATTCGCGAACGAGCGCGACGGCATGTAGGCCGGTCCACGGTTGAGCACGGTCGGTGGCCCTTTGCCGGCGGCACCCGAGATCAGCGGATGGCTGTAGATCTTTGCCATCCACTCTTTTCCGATCAGTTGCGTCAGTCCCCTGCACAGGCAGCGGGCCCGTGAAGACAGGAGCGCCGCCACCATTTCGTTGACGATCGTGACGAGCAGGCTGACCAGTAAAAATACAAAGATCAGGCCGATGGCTGCCTCGAGTATGCTGGAACCGAACATGGATCCTCCTGAATGGTGAACGGCAGGCGCCGGGTCAGGCCCGGGCTGATTCGCGAATCGCTGCAGCCCGCCTTGGCATCGGCACATCGACGACCACCGCGGCCAGCAGCGCTGACAGGTCTGTCAACACGGTCAGGATTGCGTCAAAGCGATCGCTATGTCTGACCAGCTCCTGCAGGTTGTCAATCAGCCGTTTGGTTTTCGATACCTTGCAGCCAAGCCAGTGTTGTTGCTTCGGACATGATGATCTCCTTGATAACGATTGATGGCGTCACGACAGAAGCGCTACCGTCCGGCGCAGGCAAGGCTTTTACAGCGTGGGCCTGCTGGCGGGCCGTGCGAAGCTGGACCAAGTATAGGAAGTTGCGTTGGCGTGCGAAATGCAACGAACGGACTGGCCGAGGGCCACCTGACTAGTAGTCGATGTGCTAACCTTATGGCGCATGTTGGCCAGCCGGCCACGGCCCCGAACCGACGGTCGCGGTTGCAGTGGCGGTAAGCGAAGGAGCATCTCGTGCGCGTGTTGATAGTCGATGACCACAAACTGTTCACGGACAGCCTGAAGATGGCGCTCGACCGTCTGCAGGCCGGAAACCAGCTGTACGAAGCGCAAAGCCGCGAGGAAGCGCTCGACTACGCCCGGGCGGGCGCATGCTTCGACATGATCCTGCTCGACCTGCACATGCCGGGCAACGATGGCATGGACAACCTGCTGGCGCTGCGCGAAGCATTCGACACGGCCTGCATCGTGGTCGTCTCAGGCGAAACCGATCCCCGCATCATTTTGCAGACGATCGAGCATGGCGCAGCCGGGTATGTGTCCAAGGCATCCGATGTGCAGTCGCTGCTCGATGCCCTCGACACGGTCCTGCGCGGCGGCGTCTGCCTGCCGGGCAAGCTCTTGCGCGCACCGTTCCAGCGAACCGCCGCGCCGGCCGTGCGCCCGCCCGCGCCCGATGCGGCGCCCCCGGGCGCGCCATCGTCCGACGCCCTGCGCACGCTCTCGGTGCGCCAGCGGGAAGCGCTGTTCAGCGCCATCCGTGGCCAGAGCAACAAGGTCATTGCGCGCGAAATGCAGGTGGCCGAAAGCACCGTCAAGCATCACCTGGCCATTGCGTTCAAGGTGCTCGGCGTGGGCAATCGCACCGCGGCAGTGTACGAAGCGAACCGCCTGAAACTGTTTCCGGACACGAGCGGCCTCAGCTGCGATACGCCGGCGCCGGTCGAGAATCGCAACGCCTGCTGACGCCTCAACCTTCGCGTACGAACGCCGGGACAACCGTCCATTGTGCATCGACCAGCTCGGTCGTGACGAGCGCGAAGCCGTCGCCGTCGTGGTACGTCACCTCCACGCTGCAATGGAACCGGCCGGCGCTGCTGTCTTCCGGGTCGGGGAAGTCGAACTGATCGCCGTTGTCGGCCAGCGGATGAAGGGTAGCGGGCGTCGTTCAGGGCTTGTTTCATGACGTCGATGGCGACCGGCTTGTGCAGCCGGTCCGGCGCGGTGTCGCCGCTGATCAGGATGGCGGCAAGACCGGGATAGAGCTGGCGCAGCGCCGCCGCCGTGGCCAGGCCGCTGTCGCCGTCGCGCAGGCGGTAATCGACCAGCAACAGGTCCGGGCGCGCATTCGCGCCGAGGGCCAGCGCTTCGTCGGTGCCGCCGGGCAGGCTGACGCGCGCACCCATCGATTCGAGCAGTACCTACATGCCGGCCCGCACCGACGCGTCGTCGTCGACGACCAGCACGTGCCAGTCGTCTGCCTGGTGTGGCGCTGCCGGCAGCGGCCGCGCGTCCGCCCCGGCTGGCGCGTCATGCAGGGCGAACACCAGGTAAAAACTGGTGCCGGCGCCGGGCTGGGACACCATTTCCAGGCGCAGTTGCAGCAGCGTGGCCAGGCGCCGCACGATTGCCAGGCCGAGGCCCAGGCCGCGGCCCCGGTCGCGCGCCGAATTGCCGACCTGGTAAAACTCTTCGAACACCCTCTCCTGCTCCGCCGCCGAGATGCCGATGCCGCTGTCCTGGATCACCCACACCACTTGGCCATGGCTGGCCGACAGGTGCATGTCGACCTGGCCGGTTTCGGTGTAGTTAATGGCGTTGTCGACCAGGTTGCACACCAGCCGATCGAGCAGCACGGGATCCGTGCACACCGTCAACTCCGCCTCGCAATGGCTGGAAAACTGCAGGTTCTTCGCGTGAGCGGCAGGCAGGTAGGCTTGGTGGACGCGCGCAAAAAATGGGCCCAGCGCCAACTCGGCCGGCCGCACCGCCACCACGCCAGCATCGAGCTTGGAGACGTCGAGCAACGCTTCGAGCTGGCCCGCCAGCGCGCCGATGGCCTGCTCCATGTGGCCGAGGATATCGCAGCTGGCCGGGTCGAGCGGCTGCATCGACAGCGCGCCGGCGAACAGCGACAGCGCATGCACCGGCTGGCGCAAGTCATGGCTGGCCGACGCCAGGAAGCGCGTCTTGGCCCGGTTGGCGGCTTCGGCCGCGGCAAGGGCTGTGTTCAGCTGTTCGTTGAGCCTGACATGCTGCAGCCGGATCTCGAACGATGTGCGGAACAGGCGGAACGCGTCGCTGGCCAGCGCCATCAGCACGGCGCTGAAGATGGCCAGGATCACGGCAGTCGCGCCGTCGATCCAGTTGGGGTGGGCCGCGTTCCGGGTCAAGGCCCAGAGCGTGATCAACGGTGCCATCACCGGCACCAGATAGGCGAGGAAGACCGGCCGGTAGCCGGCGGTGGTGGCCACGGCGCCGGCGCACAGGCCGACCAGCAGCAGCGACTGCACGGCCCGCTGAAACTCCGGCAACGCGAGGAAAAACGTCAGCGACACGGCATGGGTGCAACCATTCAACGCACTGAGGAGGGTGGCCAGCACCAGCCGGCGCCGATCGCTCATGCCGGGCCATTCCTGCAGCCGCACCAGCACGTTCCGGCGAAATGCCAGCACCAGCGCCACCAGCACCAGCCACGCGCCCAGCATGCGCGACGGTACATAAGCGTATGCCATTGCCGCGATCATCAGCGCGGCGAGAAACACCGGGATCGGCACGCGGCCACCCTGGCGCGCAAGCAAACGTAGCAGTTCAGCTTCCAGGCTCGATGCGGTCGTGGCTGGCATGACTTCCGAGGTCATTCGCGTCACCTTATGTGCGAAACATGGCGCAGCAGCATCAATCCTTGCGCGTATTGCTTGACGTTACATCAACGCGTTTGAAAAGCCAACTAGTTGATTGGTCAGATACGGTGCCGGGGCGAATCGCCATGCCTGCGCTGGTCCGCTTCGCGCTGCACCTGATCCACGCACATGCGGTCACCATGATGAGCAGCAGTCCAAGTGGCAAAACCACCGAAGGAATTGCCAGTTCGTAGCGAAAACATGGGCGAAGCATTGAGGGGGGTGAATCGCCGCGCGTCTGCCAGACAATACAGCGGGGGCTCTTCATCTCAAATTTTATATTTGTTTTGTATCCCAAACTTTGAACACGTCTTCCGTCACTGTCTGCGCGACTTTTCCCTTACCTCTTGCCTGGACAACGAACTCAACTGATTCGTCAAGCCTCGTCGGCTTCTTTCTTATTCCAAACGCATTCGATTTTGAAAATGGGGCAATTGCCTCACCCAGAGCATTAATAATCGCTTTTTTGTCATTAAAATCTCCGTCATCGTCGTCAAGGTCTAGCATGCGTCCAATGATAGAACAGTCTAACAATGTGCCCCTCATCCAGAAAACCTCTGTAGAGTAACCGGCGCACCACGTAATGTTAGTTCCTTCTGTAAAAACTTCCATATTGATTGTGTTTCCACCGGCCAAACACGCCCCCAACATGACACCAGTTATGTTCAAGCTTTTCGCCACTTCACCAATTTCAAAAAGAATATCTCCAGTTTTCACGCCGCCTATACTGACTTCGCCGCCATGTGAAGCTATATAAATAACTGCATTCTCATACCTTTTCTTTGATAGAAAACCTAAAGCTTTTTTAAAACTTGATTTATCATAAAAATTGGCATGCAATACTTCCACATCACCGGCATATTTAGCAATGCCTTCTATAAATGGCAGAACGCTGCTTCGGTTTGCGTCGCCATCGTCAAGTTCCCATGGTGACTCAAGTATAAAGATTGCCCGGTTTGAGCTATGCTTTTTTTTCATTATTTTAACGACCTATCAGGATAAATTATTCCCTTTAAAACAAAGGGTGCGATGCGCTCTTCTTCGACATGTAATAACTACGTGAATCTGCTCTTCTTAAACTATCGCTTATGTTCGTACTCTTTCTGGGAAATCTTCAGTAGCCTTACACTTGTGGCAATTAGTATAACCCAAGAACTTAGCAGCCTTTGTTAGTCGTCCCGTCAGTGTCCCCTTTTTGCATCTTGGACAGACCTTCGTTTTCATCTTCTCGCCGTCCATGCGATCAAGCGCAAGCTTCGCATCAACGCCCCGTTCAACCATGAGACGAGACACATTGCCGTCGACGGTGACGAGCACAAGCGAACGCCTCGCACGAGTCGCCAACATGCAAGAAGAATCGAAGCAGTCCCAATGGTCATCCCGATTGCAGGCGCATGCCTTGTGGGGCAGCCGATCCGGTCCTGGTATGCGCTCAGTGGTGTGACCGAGGCGTCGTTCCGCTACTGGCGCAAGCGGTTGATGGCGTCGCCACCGCCGGCCATGCAGCTGATTGCACTGCCATTCGCCGCCAGCCATGGTGAGCGGATGCTCGAACTGGAAACGCCGCACGGCTATGTGATCCGCGTGGGCAGTCAGACACAAGCGGGCTGGCTCGTGTTGGCACCTGCGTTTCAAATACGCTTGTCGCCAGTGCGACCGCCACGGCGAAGCAAGCAAGATCGTCACCAGCCCAATGCCACCCCAACCGATCCCCGGCAGCAATGCAAGCGCTGGCACGGTGGCCACGGTTCTGACGGAAAAATACGCCGAGGGGATGCGGCCAGCATGACTGTGTTGCGCGGCGATATAGACGTCTCCGCGGCACGCTGGCGCAATGGTGTATCAGAGCCAGCATCCTGCTCACGCCGCTGTACGCGGCCTTGCGTCAGGCGTTGCTGAAAAATCCCTTCATCCACGGCGACGAAACCACGGTGCGGGTGTTCAAGGAATCGGGCCGCAAAGCGCAAAACACTTCGTACATGTGGGTCTGCCAAAAACGCCAATCTGGCGCCGACGTTCCGACCTGCTACCGTTCAACTTCGCGACTATCGGATAAAACCGAAGTTCACGCTTTACGTCGAGGCGTCAAGGTGCGGTAGATATCGCGCTTACCTTCAAAAGCTGCAAGCACATCAGCATCGCGCTACTGCTTGAAAGTCAGGCGCAGGGATTCCTTGTACGCTGGGTTGATCATGTCGACGTGTCCATACGAGCTTGTTGGAATGTGCCGCAGCTCCAGGCCTTGATAGCCGCGCGCGGAAATCATTTTATCGAACCCGTCGACATCCTTGGCATTCCCAAACGAATCGCCCGACAATATCAGCCTCGTGCCCGGCAGCTTGCCACCGGTGGCGGTAAACATGGTGCGCTCCATATCGGCCAGCGGTGCGCCTTGTTCGTGGGTTGCCATGTCCATCACGATGAAATTGGAAAAGGTGTGACCGGCCATGCGGTCGAGCAGCATGGCGGCGGCGGCGAAGTAGCCTCCATAGGAATGGCCGACCAGAGTGCGCTGGTCCAGCGCGATGCGATACGTCGATTCGACTTTCGGCAACAGTTCCGTCGTCAGAAATGTGTAGTAAGGGTTCAGACCTGGGTAACGGTAATCGGTGCTGCGCCGCGCAAAGCCGCCGATACCCACGATGATCGCCCGCACACCGAGTCCTTCGGTGATATGGGCGATGGGGGTGAAGAGGCCATTATCCGGGCCGCCATCAAGCACGTAAATGACCGGCAAACGGTCGTTCGTGCTGGCGTAGTTCGAGGGCAGATAGATATTGATCCGGTAGCTGCCGCCGGTCTGGATCGAGTCGACAACCATGTTCTTATTGATGCTGCCGGCGAGCGGCGTTTGCAGCGATGGTTCGGCGGGAGGCGTATCAGGCCCGCCGCACGCGCACAGCATGACCAGCAGCACCAATTCGAACACGCGGCGCAGGCCCGTCCTGAAGGATGAAAAGAAGGAAATGGATGGATGATTGAACATGATACCTCGCTGTAGAAGTTGGTTAGCGACAACATTTAGGCATGACGCCGCGCTCGGGGCTCGCCGCGCCTGCGATAAATTGCATGCGGGCGAGCCGGTTACGATCACAGGCGGACGCTGACAGTCAGCCACCGCCTGCATCAGTTGGATGCGAGCCTTTTGCGGATTAATCGTGTTGGAAGCGCAAAATCGAATTCGTCGTCATTCGTTTCGTTATTGCGCACCGCGATGGCGAAACGAAGAAACTCGACTGAGCCGGAAACCTTTGCGCCGAACTATGGCTAGCCACTGCAACTCTCCACCCTTGACGATTACCCCAACTTGCACGCCCCCGTTCCGAATTAGTATCTATAAATGGTGAATTGCGGACGTAAGCGTGTTCAAACATGCATTTACCCTTTTTCGGTTATTTCCGAATAGAGCTATTCCCCGCCCGGAGAATAGTTTATGTTTGCATGGTGTTTTCTTTCCGGGCTCATCAAGAAAAATTGCGCTCAAACCGGACGCATTGGCAGCAACAGCAACGCGTTTCCAAAGCCAATCAATGCCGAAGCACCAGACGATTGCAGCGGCGAATGCGTAGCGCACGCAACGCACCAATACGTAGACGCTGATCTGTCCATGGAAAAACAAGGTAAGCGGGAATTGCGTCCCACCTTCCAATCGTGAGGTAAGCCTTGCAAAATTGCAGCTTAATCAATTACTGGAGTCAACGCAATGCGCAATGAATCGACGAGACAAGCCTGGATGGTCCGGCTACAGGAGCAGGCGCTGGCGGTCACGGCACGTCAACTTCGCTGGTTGATCGATGGCTTGAACTGACACAACGCCATTGCCCACCAGCCGATGGCGCCGCGCCCGATGGTCTGAAAAATAATGTCAACAACATGCAAATGACGTAAACCGAAATCCAAATCGGTTGTGATACCAGCTTGGGTACTGGTGGTTATGCTAAGGCCGCGGGAAGAAGGTATGTGACGGCGCCAGTTCCACCAGTCTTGGCAGCGTTCTATAACTCCAAGTATCGGCACCGGCCACACCTTCAAGAGAGGCAACGGGCATGCCGCATGAGCAGACGAGCGCGGCATTGACATGCTTACCCATAGGAGTACTGAAGGCCAAAGCCACTTCCGCAGGGCCTTCGTGGCAAAGAGTGCCCATGGTCACCACCTGGTCTAGAAACTCCGTCATCATCGCCTCGATGCGATAAGCATACCCGCCATGCATTCCTTCAACCGGCCATGTGAATTTGAGTGCCTGCATTTTTGCTCCTCGTTGTAAGCTACGATTCTACCGTAGAGCACGGACAACGAAAGCACATCATGGCACCTAAGACACCTGTTCTTCCCCACGTAGCAACAGTGCCACCCACCCTCGTTTTGACTTGGGAATCTGGCTACGAAATATTGAACCTGGACGACATCGAGGAAGCGTTGAATTCAACGCCGCCTGGTGCGACGGTAGACACGACGGAATACCGAACCTCCGGACCCCATGATGTTGTGTATGAGCCACTACTGGAAAAATCCCCTGACGGCTTCACCCTAACCTACAGGAGCAAAGGTCACTGGATCGACGGCCAAGCAAAATTGCACGAGGCAGACGGTCTAACCGGAAAAGCTGTCTATAGCAAAAAAGGCAATGATGATAAAGAAGCGAATTGGATTTGCACATGGTTTGGAAACGACAAGCCAAAGATAGGCATCGATATCCCATGCAAATATTCGACCAATACACGCGACAAGAAGGAAGTGAAGATTTCTGTTCGTGACGCAAGGTTTAGAAATTTAATATTTGACAAAAACCCTAAGTGCATCATAACTGGTGAGAAATCCGAAAATCTACTTCAAGCAGCACATATTCATCAAGTTCACAACGAAGGAAGTGACACGATAGACAATGGCTTTGTAATGCGTTCAGACATTCATAGACTTTTTGATGAACATATATTGACTTTGAGCCGCGAAGGAAAATTTAAAATGGATCCTGTACCAGATTCTTATCAATATCTTTTCGAAGAAAACGGCCAATGGATTGATGAGCCAAAAATATCAAACATAGAACGTTATCAAGACAACATAGACTTGAGAAATGATTTGCGCCAGAAGGTGAAAGTTTAGAGGTTATGGTGCTATTGCCGATCATCATATGAGGCTAGTTGCAACATATAACAGAAGCTCAAAAGCTGTTGAAGGCATCAGGAGTGCAAAGAATCTTGCCAAACTTATTATTACTGATGACCTCATAATTGAACACAAGAAGAAGATCTTGTATGAAGTCTTATGGTTTCTTAGTGAAGCGGACGGCAAATATTCTACAAGTGTTGGCGCCGAGGCCGAATTGGCGCCCTGCGCCGAACTTGCCTGACCCAGGCTTACCTGTTTAGTTTCGTGTGATCATATTCCTCGTCGCAGCATGGCGCTATTCCGCGCCAAAGCCGTGCTTGACGAGTTGATCGCCGGTTTGCCGCCGCGGTCGTCCCATCGGTTGCAACAGATCGCATAAACTTCAGTCCATGAGCTCACGCATTCATCCCCAAGCGCGCACGACGCCAAAAATCCGGCAGGAAATCAAGGACTCTGGGCTATCCGACCGGGAGGCTGCCAAGGTCTTCAACATCACCCGTGCCACCGCTGCCAAGTGGCTCAAGCGCGACGATGTGCAAGACCGTTCGCACCGCGCGCACACGCTCCATACGACGCTGAGCGCGACGCAGGAGGCCATCGTGCTGTCGCTGCGCCAGTCGCTCTATCTGCCGCTCGACGACCTGCTCTACATCACCCGTGAATACATCAACGCCGCCGTCTCGCGGGCAGGCATCGCGCGCCTGCTCAAGCGCGAAGGCATGTCGCGCCTGGAGGACATCATCCCGACGGCAGAAGGCGAAACGCTGTCGACCAAAAAGACCTTCAAGGACTATGAGCCTGGCTTCGTTCACATCGACATCAAAAACCTGCCACAAATGCCCGACGAGACATCGCGTCGCTACCTGTTCGTGGCCATCGACCGCGCCACGCGCTGGGTGTTTTTGCACATCTATGGCGACATGACCGACCGTAGCAGCGTCGACTTCCTGCGCCGGTTGAAGATCGCCTCGCCCATCAACATCACTAAAATCCTGACCGACAACGGCTCGCAACTTACTGACCGGTTCTCGATGAAAGACAAGACGCCCAGTGGTCAGCATGCCTTCGATAAAGTCTGTGCGGGAATGGACATCGAGCACCGCCTGGCGCCGCCACGTCACCCGCAAACGAACGGCATGGTGGAACGCTTCAACGGCCGTATCAGCGAGCTGTTAAAGCAGACCCGGTTCGACAGCCGGGCCGATCTCGAAACGGCCTTGCTCAACTACTTGAAGCTGTACAACCACCACATTCCGCAGCGCGCCATTGGCTCCAGAACGCCAATTCAAGCGCTCAAGGAATGGCAGCAGAAGAAACCAGAGTTATTCGTCAAACGCGTTTATGACCAGGCAAGACTTGACAGCTAGTGAGCTAAAAGCCCTGAATTTAATACTTGCAACGCTGTCTATTCCCATCTTTGCCATTTTTGCATTTGTGGTTAATAAGTTCTTACTGTAGATGCAATGAATTTTCGGAGCACCTTCCCAAAATATCCGAACAGGTGATGGATTGCCAGGCGTCTGTTCAGGTAATCCCAATTAACTCGATTTTGAGCCCGGGAATACCGTCCAATGCAAGGACGACCAGTGCGCCGGCCTTGAGCGCGTTGTCGTACAGCGCACTTTTTGTCGACACCGAAAAGTAATAGGTGTTCGGGCGCACCGGCACTGCACTCGGCACTTGCGGCATGTGAACAACAGGGATGCCCGGCAGCGCCGACCCGACGATCTTCTCGATATCGTCGGGCGCGCCCAGCTTGAGCCGGTTCGGCAGCGACGCCACCAGTTGCAGTCCCGGCATATCGGCGTTCACCGCCAGACAGAGCTGCGTTTCCGTCGTAATTCTGGCCGGATCGAGCACGGCACGGCGGAGGGAAGTGCGGTTCCGGTCCGCCACCAGCGGTATCGAAAAATAGCGCGCTGAAATCACTGTGTCGACCAGGTCGCGCAGCAGTGTCTCCAGGTTGGCGAACACCTCCCCTAACGCTTCGTGCTGGTAGACGGGCAGATCGGCCGTTTTGTAGCGGTCGGAAAAGGTCATCAAGCCACCGGCCACGGTGAGCAATTTCTGATACAGCGTTTCGGGATGATGGCCTGGCGATCTGGCACAGTGCATCAGCTGGGCGTTCGCCGTACTGACGATATTGAGCATCCACCAGGACGACATGTCGCCGGACGACACCTCGTAGGTGTCGGCGCTGACTTTGCGATGCATGCGCTGCAGTGTTTCAATCTTGGCCGACATCGCACTGATCAGGCCATCGAGCATCCGGCCCAGTGCAGGCGTGGCGCCAATCCCGACGCACGGCGCAATAAACGTTGCGTCCATCTCGAAGCCGCCCTGCTCTGTCCGGCTGATCCGGATCAACGGCACACTCGCATAAGCGTCGCGCGTGACCAGATGCGAGATCAGGCGCGGCTGCTTTTTGAGATACGGCACGTCGATTGCCAGCGCTTCCGTGAACAGATCCAGCGCTTCGGCTGCGCAGCGGCCATAGCGGCTATCGCCTTCGGCATTGCCGCCCTGCGGCTTGAGCACCGGCAACGCAAGGTAAAACGTGAAGGTCTGAACATCGGCCGGCAGGCGCGACAGGTCGACCGGTTCGGGCAACAGGTCGGCCCCGGGGGCGTCGTAGACATCGCCATCAGGGAACAGTACCGACAAGGTGTCGGCATGCAGCCGATTGTGCCCCAGCGCATCGAGATTCCATTGCATCGACAGCACGCCCCATAAGTGAGGATTGATCGTCGCAACGGTTCGCCGCAGCCGGTTTTCATGATAAATGTCCTGAAGCTGAAAGTGCTGCGGGCCGAGCGTCAAGCCCTCCGACCACAATATCTTCGATCCGATGCTCATATGTCCTCCGAATGTAAAAACTTGCGCTAATAAAATTCCTGCCAGCATGACTTCGACGTCGCGCTACGAGGTTGATATTGATCAGTATTCCTGGCTCTCTCATTCTGCGTCCCACAACGCAACGACCGAAAATTTCGGCAGAATCCCATGTCGGCGGCGAACGAGCAGGAACGATGACTGACGCTTGAGGCCATCCCATCTGATTGGCGACTACAGCCACACGGCCCCAAGCGCATCCACCGCATTCCTCCCCACCCTCAATATGAAACCAGTCATCTACGCCTTGTTAGCAGTTTCGGAATCCGAGAAAGCTTGCTACATTGGCTCAACCAGAGATTTTGCAGGGCGAATGTCTCAGCATGCTTCCATTAGTCTGCAATCAACCTTGGTACACCTTTCCACGTCGACTGAGCTCTTCAATTGGGCAGCCCGCAACGCGATTTGCGTACAGGCCCTGGTGCTGGAAGAAGTCGTCGACGTCGACACCATTATTTTGAGGGAGGCCGTTTGGACTGAAGCGGCGCATGTCGCCAAATGGTTGCTTCCAGCGGTCGAACGATGGGGAGAAAGGCTGATCCCGGATCCGACGGAATGCACCGAAACGGCGCCGACATACGGGTTGCCAGACTTTTCCCTGATCGATATTTCAACCGCACGCCCGGTCAGCGAGTTCGCCGCGACTGGCTTGCGACATACCAAAAAACGAAGGAGGAAAAAAAATCGACTTGCTGAAACACGCGACGCAGAACCGGCGACAAACCCCTATTCCGTTCGTCTTCTGATCAATCCGGCTAACCATTGTCCTTTTTATGTCGGTCTCACCAGACCACTCGACGGCCTGCTCGAACCCGGCTCTGGAAGAGAAGCGGAAGAGCGAGAGAACATTTTTCTCGCAGCGAATCAAAGAGAAATGCGGGTGTATGCAGTGAGCGTCGAAGAAGCTGCCACATACGAAGCTGCCAAGCATGCCAAACAGTACTGGATCGGATTGCTTCTCCACTCGCACGGAAGCCTGATCAACAACGAGGTCAAGCACGCCAGTCAGCAGCGAGCCGTTGATCTCCATCTTGGGGCCATCCATTCGCATGGCAATGCCGGGATCAGGCCATTGTCGCCACGTGAGTTTATTTCCACAGCCTCAGACACGGGACAACGCGAAAAAATCGATCCTCCGCCGGAGAAAACCCGGCACAAAAAATCCTCCGCAGGTTCGTCGTCATGGCCAGCCCGTAACGGGAAACGCTGGGAAGCGGATGAGACAACTACTGTGAAGGCAATGTACCTCGAGGGCCACGACATTGCATCGATCGCGAAGAAATTTGACCGGACGCCCCGAAGCATTGAAATAAAACTGGCCACCCTCGCTGAAAACGACGCGGAACTCACAAACTGCCTTCAACTTGATGTGCGTCTGAACTCGGGCCTGCCAATATAAAAATCGGGGCTGCGCTGCCGGCACGCGTCAATGAATTCACTGCTGGCGATTGTAAAGGCGCTGCGCTCGCCAAACAGGTGGGACGAGTTCAAACCGTGTCGTTGCATTGCTCGATCGCAAAATTTCTTTAAACCAAGAATACATAATAGAACGATCGTCGTGGACGGCACATTAAGGACATCGTATGCAAGGCTTTTCGCCCGGCCTGTTTGATCGACTTGCCGACGATGACGCGCAAACCCATGTGTTAC
>NZ_JAQQPS010000038.1:0-23460 GCF_036688685.1 Massilia sp. S19_KUP03_FR1
GGGCGCGTTAAGTCCTTGAATGTAAACGTGTTTTCATGCCGGCCGGACGACGGTGCGGACTTGTGTATAACGAGGTGGGTTAAGGTACAAATCATCGGTACCGTCATCGATCTGATAGGTGACGCAAATACAGTTTTTTTTGATAAAAGTGGAAGCAAAGATCTCTCGGAATTTCTTGCGCGAGCGGGCGTCTCATTGATGAAGGCTGCCGCTACGGCAGCAATCGGTGGTGCGATCGCGTCTTTAATCACTGTTGCGGTTGGTGTTTTTTTTGCTGCGGGCGCACCAGTCATTATAGTTGCTGCGCTGGTTATTGCTGGCTTTATAGCGGCAGCATATGGCGTGGACATGATTGATAACGCATTTCAAATAAAAGAGTCGGCTGCCGATTGGGTGAGATAATGCATAAAGTTAACTTTTCATCTCTGCTGATCTCCTTCTCAATTTTGTTTATCGCTTCAGGAGGTGGTTGGCTGATGACAGCTAAAGCAGGTGGTGAAGTCGCTGCTGATGAATTTATAAAATTTGGCGGAGCCTTGGCTGTTGCAATATTTATGGGTAAAGTTGCTATTTTTAAAAAAGCAAAATCGCTATTATTTTATCAAATATTATTCATTGGTGGATTTGGTTTTGATTTGGCATGGTTTTTAAGTTGTTTCTTCTTGCCGCTACTCTGGATGGATGCAATAGGAATTGTAGAAAAAATTGCGGTTGCCATTTTTTATTTTTTAGTTTGTTTTTTTAATGTGCGCCTTGCGCTGAAAATATTTTCGATGAAATGGAATGGAATTGGCGATGCGAAATTTCGGAAAGAATTTGATGTCGGTCAAAATTGTGTTGATTGGTCAAGCGTTTCAAAATCAATGAAACTAACTGCCGTAATATTCGTTCCAGGAATTCCTAAAAAATATGAGGATCTGATCTCTGTTGTGATGTTGTTTCTAATAATTCTCGGTGTAGCACTAAGGAGTGGATCTCCAAAATACAGCATGGTCGCTTTGAGTATTCCATTCTCAATTTGTGCCGCGTGTTGCTTGCAAATGAGTGTATACCATTTTTCTGAAGCGCGAATGGTAAGAATTATTGAAACAAGAAAAAGCGTGAAATTAAGAACTTCTTGCTAAAATATTAAAGTAGACGTACAGGTGTTCTTGCCTCGAAAAGACCTGATTGTTTAAGGGCCGTGGTTTTTACTCGTTGCCATGGGAAAGCCGATAGCAAGAAGGATGGATACGACTTGGCGGCTGCGTTAATCATAGCGACAATCAAGACGATACTTGTTGCAGTAGGTGTGAGCGTCATAGTGGCAATGCTTGTATGGTTCGGGATGGTCATGGCCGGAGTATCGGTCGCAGTGATTGCAGTTGGCGTGCTCACAATAGGAATCGCTTTTGGCTTGAGTTACGTGGTTGATATCGTGGATAAATCCGCAGGGCGTGCTATCGCGCACGATCCGTCTAATACAGATGGAGTAGCAGCAGTGCTCGCTCCTGCGCTTCGCGAGGCCAGCAAACTAATCGAAAAAAATTGGGAGTATTTGATGAATAAAATGGCCGGCGATTAGCAGGAGATCAGATTTGACAACGCTATGTGAAGCTAATTGTGCAGCCGGTAGCACAAAGCGGATATTCTCAATGTCCCTCATAATTCCCCTATTCATGGGGCTGATGATGTGGGCGCTTGCATTGGGTGCCGCGCCGGAGTTGCCATTTCAAGAAAACTATTTGGCGACAATCGGTGTTGCAATTAGCAGCCTTGCTATTTTTATTTTTCCTGCTCCCTATTTATTTAGATGGAACTGGGAGGCAAAATATTACGGATCCTTTTTATTTCCTTTCGCGACAGGGCTGGTATTGGGCGTTTGCCCTATGCTGTGTATCACACTGTATGGCGCCTTGCCTTTGATCTGGCCCGCGACAGTCTTACTTCTTGAGATCATCGCGATCACTTGGTGGAGTTGGAGGATTGTCGAATTATACAAGGGGATATTCAAATCAAAACATCTATTTTATTCCATTTATGTTGAGAAAGAAGATGCGATTTATTACTATTTGCAAGTGGATAAAGCGGTTGTTGAAAACACGATTTGTTTTCGTATATCTCCATCATCAATATATTTTATTCCCCCAATGTTGCTGGCTTTTTCGATCTTGCCGTTTGCTCTTTCGGTATCGAAATTCGTTGGAGTTCCATTCACTCACATTATTATGGCGATAATTGGTGCTCCGTTAAATCTACTGTTTGTTGGTATTTGCACAAAATGTTGGCTGGTATTTTATCATTATCCAAAAAAGATAAAGAAAAAAACCGGAAAACGCGTTTACGTCGATATGTCTTCGTTGCCGGAGAAATGTGAAATGCCAAACTTGTAGAAACTTTTTTCTTTGCCCATATTCTTTAGGATCTGCGTCTGGATACCGGAGTGTCATCTGTTTAACGGACACGGCCTGAACCGTAGGTATAGAGATTCTCCCATAGGGCGAGCTTGTGTCCGTTTGCCAGACTTGACCCTCGAAGACACGCTTGGGTTTGAATCAGCCTTGAAGAAGATATTGCAATGGATATCCAGCGATAATCGCAACAAGAATTTTGTTCATGGCAACAGGAGCTTGGCTTACTGTGATCGCATTCGGCATTCAGGTTTTAATCTGGATTTTCAATAAAAATGAACTTCAGACGTGGTGTAGTCTTTCGCCATTTGGAACCGCCAAAGACTCAGAGCGCGCTTATAAATCGACCAAAGAACAGGTTGAGTCGATGCAGAAAGTTTTGCTTGAAATGGGTTTAGTGGAGGATAAAACACCTAAAGATTTCCCCAAAGTCTATCCTACTTTTGAAGAATTAATTAATCATGACTGATTATCGCTCAAATTCTGATGAATTCGTTGCACATCCTTCCAGTAAAAATTTAGTGAAAGTAACCGGTAAAATTTCAAACTATAAAAAATTTCGACAAGAAGGTGTTTTTGTTTTTACAAGACCGAAAAGTCCGCGATGGAGGTTGTTGCTGTATTGGCCTCTATAGCCGGATTGGGCGGCCAGGCAATGGCGACATCTGCCAATGCTCACTCACTGGAGGAGGCGGCGGACTACGTGGAATTCGATATTGCAGAAAAAAACATAAAGGGCTGGTTATGGAGAAGTCCATTCGTGGATTTTGATAATGTTGAAATTGCCGTGGAATGGCAAGGGGATCACTATGAAGTCTTTAGAGTCTGCCGGCCTGCCGATAGAACAATTGCTCTTTATCCACATTGCTCAAGAGCTCGAACCAGACACGTTAAAAATGCGATAAGGTGGTGGCTTTTGATGCTGATATTTTTCTATCTATCAGTCTTTGTTATTTATTATTCTGACACTTACGATTTGCACAAAACAATTCAGTATTTTCAAAGTCTTTTTGAGGAGGGTTGGGATTGGACTTTTTTTGGAGGAATTTTCGCAGCAATAACAGTGCCCACTATTCAATGACTATGCAGTGGATGCCATTTGTACGAGTGGCCGAAAAAGTATTCGAAACTTTAGAACTTCCAAATGCAAAAAATATCGATTTGGTCAAGTCTTCCCGGACTCAGAAGACGACCAAAGATACCGCAGAGTATGGATCAATGTATTTTCGCTATTGATCGGTACAGGCTGCTACTTGTGCCTTAAAATGAAGCGCCGCTTGCAAACACCGGTGGCTCAACCAATGAAAATAATGACGTCAGATCGATCATCATTGTTTCGGCGCGACAGAAATTAACTCCTTCTAGCGAAGAAAAAACAGGATGTAATAGCACGACCTGATTGCCAGTTTGTAAATATAAAATTGATTTTAAAGGTTCTCAAATGGGCATCTACGTCATTTCCGGAACAGTCGAAAATTTATTCATTTCCAATAGCTACAAGTATGTGTTATGTTCTTCAGATGAAGTAAAAATTATCAGAAAAATCCGTTCGACTGCTTTTACTGTTAGGGAAACTACTAACTACATTTATGTAAATGATGCCGATTCGGAACAGGATGCTCCTGCGCATTTTGGTTGCAAAGTATCCGGACAATCTGTCATTGGCTGGTTTCATCAAGTAGAATTTTCTAACGGCGACTATATTGACTTTGTCGTGCGAGAGAACTCGCACTATAAATATGCGCGTGCTGCTCGCGACCCATTACTCCGACTATTTTGGTCCGCGGAATTTCACACCAGGGGACATCTCGCAGAGCGTAAAAGTCGGAGTTCCGGGGCACTCAAAGCTACGGCGTGGGTCTCGATATTATTGTTCGCGGCGGCATTCTTCGCAGGCGATGAATCAACGCTGCCAACTTCGGATCGGCTAACAGTTCTGTTGCTGGTTACCGGATTTTGGTTTGCTGTAATATACCTGTTTTTCTGGCTGACATCTTTTCGATCGGATAGCAATATGCACGAGGCCACAGAAATTTTTGAGATTCTTGGTTTTGCAGACCCTGCCAACGTGAATTTGCCGAAGGGCCACAGACGGTCGGACAAACGATACGCAGCCGAATCGGGTGAAGCGCGAGAATGGTTTTGCAATCCTATGCGGTTCCGTTACGACGCGTGTGATCTTGCCGCTGGGGCAGCACGTATCTCTGGCAACTAATGCAATTCATGGATTGCAAAATATTTGCAGATGAGATTTTTTATATACCTCGCTATTTTGGCAAGTGTGCCGAATGTATTTGCTGGCAGCGCGCCGCCTGAATACAACGTTGGTCCGACGTCTGTTAGTGAAAGTGAGCAGCGAATTTTGGTTCACGCGTCAATCCCCATCAGCGTTTCGATTCTCCCGGGTGGCGCGACCTGGCCACGCATGTCGCTTGACGAAGCTGGGCGGATTTACATCGGCAATGTCGTTGTGGATGCGACTGCAAGATCGACAGTGCGGCAGAGGAAAGCGACACTGGTGTTGGCGCACGGTGTTGAAATCACTGCAGCAGGAAGCGGGTTTCGCTTTCGGTATGCAGAAAAAAACTGCTTCTTTTCCCTTGAACGGCTTGGCCTAGATAAGCGGAGAACGGCATTGGAGTCCTTGAGACATTCAAATATCGCGTTTGCCAGTGCGGCGACCGGCCTGCTCGCGCTGGCGACGCGGTTCGGAGACGACGGCCGGGTATCGAATTATCGGGTTGAAGAACTTGATGTGGGCCAGTGCCAAATTTCGTTTCGCCACGACGTTGGCAATCCCGATCTGCTGGTCGAGTTGTGTCATTCGACAGAGGGCGGATGGTGGCTGACAGGGTCGATCGAGCAGACGTTGCTGCAATCGACCGATGGCCGCGCCTGGCGTAAAGCGGCCTTGCCTAAAGGCCTCGGTAGTCTGATCAGTGCATACGTGGCCAATTCCCGGGAGATCTGGCTCGCCGCACTTCTGTCAGCAGCCGGAGCAGAGAGTCCTTATCTGCTGGTGTATTCAAACGATAGCGGACGATCCTGGCGCAACGTGGTGGCCAACGACCCGGTTCTTGACCGGCTACCTGTCGGTTGGCTCGAAGGACAGAAACGCCACGTGCAACAATGACGATGCGGTTGCCGCCTGCATTTTCTTAACCCGCGCAGCGTCCTCTCGCTGCGCCAATCCATATACCACACCCCCGTGTCAGAAAAATGACACACCCCCGCGCTTAGCAAGATTTGACAAACATGCATGTCGCGCCGGCCACACAATCCGATGCATCACGGAGAGACGCCGAAGCGTCCACCGACTGTCATCACTGGAATAACCAAAAAAAATCGAGCAGGCATGCGCACGCCGAGAGGCGGCTTTGTCAACCACACAGTTTCGGGGAAAAGTCATGAATCAGAAGAAGACAGGGCAACAGCACACGCGCACCGCCATCGCGGCGGCAGTGACGGTTTTGATGATGGGTGCGGCCAGCCAGGCGGCCGCGCAAACGACCGCGCCGGCACCCGCCGATGACACCGTCGTCCCCTCCGTGGTGGTCACCGGCGTGCGCGCCGCGCTGGAGCAGTCGCTGCGTCAAAAGCGCAGCGCCGACGCGGTCGTCGATGTCGTCACCGCCGAAGACATCGGCAAGATGCCCGATAAGAACGTGGCCGATGCGATCTCCCGCCTGCCCGGCGTGAACACGCAATCGTCCGCCGGCGGCGAAGGCGGTTTCGGCGAGAACGACCGCGTCAGCCTGCGCGGCACCAGCCCGAGCCTGCAGCAAACCCTGTTCAACGGCCACGCCATCAGCACCGGCGACTGGTTCATTCTCAATCAGCTGGGCGGCAATGTCGGCCGTTCCAGCAGCTTTTCCTTGCTGCCGTCAGAACTGGTCGGCTCGGTCGTCGTGCAGAAAAGCCCGACCGCCGACCTGGTCGAAGGCGGCGTGTCCGGCGCCATTAACGTGATTACCCGCCGTCCGCTCGACCTGCGCCAGCCGCTGACGATCGAAGCGTCGGTGCAGGGCACGTACAACGACCTGGCCAAAAAAACCGAGCCGCAAGTGTCGGCGCTGGTCGCCTGGAAAAACCCGGAAAATACCTTCGGCGTGCTGGTCCAGGGCTTCTCCGAGAAGCAGGCCGTGCGCCGCGATGGCCAGGAAATCCTCGGCTATACGCCGATCCTCGCCACCAGCGCCGCAGCGATCGCCAACCCGGCCCTGGCCGGCGTGCAGGTGCCGACGTTTATCGGCGCCAGCCTGTTCGAGCAGACCAAGAAACGCAGCGGCGGCGCGTTCGACCTGGAAGCCAAACCGTCGCGCGACGTCAGCATCGACCTGAACGGTTTTTACTCCGAGCTGAAAGCCCCGCACCAGAACACCAACTGGCTGGCAGCGCCGGCCAACTCCATCAACAGCGCCAACCAGATTCCGACTGGCGCGGTGGTACGCAACAACACGCTGGTGGCCGCCGGCTTCCCGATCAATAACGGTGAAGTCGATAATATCTACCGGCCCGACGCGGGCGGCGAGTCGTGGTACCTCGACCTGAACGGCAAGTGGCGCGCCACGCGGGACCTGACCTTGTCCGGCAAGGTCGGCAAGACCCACGGCGTCGGCTACGACCGCGACGACGTCTACTACCAGAACAACGTCAACGGTGGCATGGCCTACGCCCTCAATGGCTTGTCGCCGGCGACCGTCAGCTACCCGGGCGGTAACACCACGTCGCCGGGTTCCACGGCATGGGCCGGCGGCGGCGAATCGCAATCGGTCGACCAGGAAAAGTACGCGCAGATCGACGCCGACTGGCGCGTGGCCGACATGGGGCCGATCGAAGCCTTCAAATTCGGCGCGCGTTTTACGGACCACGATCGCAGCGCCGAGCATCCGCTCGAAACCCGGCCCGGTGCACTCGGCTTTTCGAACCCCGGCCCGGCCTGGAACGGCCAGCTGTACCCGTCCGATTTCGCGTCCGACCTGGGCGGCAACCTGTCATCGAACTATTTTAAGTATGACGGCGCGGCGCTCGGCGCCTGGGGTGCGGTGCCTGGCAACCGCCTGCTCGATTACGTCGTGCGCCACAACTGGACCGATGAATTCAAGTTGAAGGAAAAAACCTCGGCCCTGTATGCAATGGCGGACTTCGGCGGCGACGGCTGGCACGGCAACGTGGGGCTGCGCGCCATCCAGACCAAACAGACGACAATCGTCAACCTGGCCGGCGGCACCAATCCGATTGTCGGCTCGGCCTTCGGCCCGTACACGCCGACCACGTTTGAACGCACCTACCGCGACTATCTGCCAAGCGCGAACGTCAAATTCGACGTGACGCCGAACGTGGTGGTGCGCACCGCGCTGGCCAAGACCATCGCCCGTCCCGATTACAGCGCCCTCGGCGGCTCGGTGTCGCTGAACGACGATGCCCTCAGCGGCAGCGGCGGCAATGTCAACCTGAACCCGGTCCGCTCGACCAACTTCGACTTGTCTGCCGAATGGTATTTCGCACCGAAGGCCTTGCTGTCGGCCGGGTTCTTCTACATGGACCTGCGCTCGATCGTGGCGCAAGGCACATCCACCGGCACCTACTACAACAACAAGCGCGGCACCCAGACCGTGTACCAGATCACGTCGCCGTACAACACCACGGGCGACAACAAGGGCCTGGAGCTGAGCTGGCAGCAGCCGATTGCCAGTAACTTCGGCATGCTGGTCAACTACACCTACGCCGACGGCAAGCTGGACGACGGCGGCGAGCTGCTGAACTCCTCGAAAAACACCGGCAACGTCACCGGCTACTACGAGGACAGCCGTTTCAGCGCGCGCCTGGCCTATAACTACCGTTCGGCCTACAAGGCGGGCGTGGATCGCGGCGCCAGCCAGCACGTCGACAGCATGCCGTCGTTGGCAGCCTCGCTGAACATCAAGTTGACCGAGCAGCTGACCTTCACGTTCGATGCGCTCAACCTCACCAACGAAACCATCAAGATGTACGCCGAGAACAAGGACCGCCCGCGCGCGTTCTACTCGAACGGCCGCACCTTTTATGTGGGCCTGCGCATGAAACTGTAAACAGTATTCCAGTAGTGCTTTGGGCAAGGCCACAGCTGGTCTTGCCTTTTTTTTGACCGCGCAAAAGGATCATCATGCCGGCACCTGCATTCCCCATCGCGCTGGACTGGGCCTGCGTATCGAATATCGATTACCAGGACACCTTCAGCGCCTGCCTCACCCTGCGCAATAGCGGCAGCGACCCAATCGCGCCTGGCTGGGCCCTCTATTTCAATACCTGCCGCAAGATCGTGGCCGGCTCCGCCGCCAACGGTTTTAACATCGACCACGTCAACGGTGACCTGTTTCGCTTGAGCAGCCCGTGCGCGCCGGCGTGGCAGCCGGGCCAGGAACTGATCATCCCCTACCTGGGCCAGTACTGGACCATCAGCTTCACCGACGCCCCGCTCGGCTTTTATCTGGTCGACGCCGACGGCCGCGTGACGCCGCTGGGCGACCCGGTCATCGCGCCGTTTGCGCTGCCGCGCCAGCAGCATCGCGGGCCGAACGACGTGACGCCACTCGATGACGACGCCGGCCGTTTTGCGCAGAACGCTCCCCTTACCCTGCTCGCGCCTGGCGACGTCGGGCGCATCACGCCGCAGCCGCTGATGGCGGTTTTCGACACGGCGACGTGCACGCTGTCGCGCAACAGCGCCATCGTCTGCGCTGCCGGCCTGGTAAGTGAAGCGGCGCTGCTGCAATCGATCCTGGACCAGTTGCCAGACGCGCCAGGTGCACAGATCGAACTGCGCATCGCCGGCGATGGCGCTGCCGAAGCCTATGAGATTGAGATCCTTGCATCGACCATTCGTATTGTCAGCGCCAGCGCGCATGGCGTCTTCAACGGCATCCAGAGCCTGCGCCAGCTGATCATTGGCACCAGCGTGCCGCTCGGCCGCGTGGCCGACGCGCCGCGCTTTGCCTACCGTGGCCTGATGCTTGACGTCGCCCGCCATTTCGCCAGCAAGCAAACCGTGCTGCGCCTGCTCGACTGCATGGCGCTGTATAAACTCAATCGCTTCCACTTTCACCTGACCGACGATGAAGGCTGGCGCTTTCCGGTGCCGGCGCTGCCCGAGCTGACGGCAGTGGGCGCGCGCCGCGGCGTGGCAGGCGATGGCGACGTGTGCCTGCCGCCGTCGTTCGGGTCCGGTGCCGATATCGCTACCTCGCCCGGCACCGGCTACTACAGCGCCGACGATTTTCGCGCGATCCTGCGCCACGCGCAGTCGCTGCACATCGAGGTCATCCCCGAATTCAACCTGCCGGGTCACGCGCGCGCGGCCATCGTCGCAATGCGCGCGCGCCACGACCGGCTGTGCGCGCAAGGCGACGCCATCGGCGCCGCTGCTTACCTGCTCGACGACGCCTTTGACACCTCCGTCTACGAATCGGTCCAGCTGTGGCACGACAACGTCATCTGCATCGCGCTGCCCTCAAGCGAGCGCTTCGTCGAGACGGTCGTCGCAGCCCTGGTCGAGTTGTTCCGTTCTGCCGGCGTGGCGCTGCGCACCATCCACATCGGCGGCGACGAGGTGCCAAACGGCGCCTGGGTCGGTTCGCCCGCCTGCCAGGCCGTGATGGCGCAGCGCGGCTGGTTTGATGTCGACCAGTTGCGCGCCGATTTCCTGGCGCGCTGCCAGGCCATCCTCGCGCGCCATGGCGTGGCCTGCGCCGGCTGGGAAGAGAACGCGCTGGAGCACGGGCAGCCGAGCCGCCGTTTTGCCGATGGCGCCTTGCAGGTCTACGCCTGGAACAATGCCTGGGGCAACGGCCAGGAAGACATCGCCTACCGGCTCGCCAATGCCGGCTATCCGGTGGTGCTGGCCAATGCCGCCAACCTGTACTTCGACCTGGCACAGGCCAAGGATGCCCACGAACCGGGATATTATTGGGCCGGGTTTGTCGGCACCCGCGACGCGTTCACGTTTTGTCCGCTGAACACCACCGTCACCGCCGGCCGCACGCCGATGGGAGCCGCGGTCAGCGACGCTGCCCTGGCCGCCATGACGCGCCTGGACGCCGTTGGTGCCGCGCGCATCGCCGGCCTGCAGGGCCAGCTGTTTGGCGAAAACGCGCGCACACCCGAACGCATCGAATACCTGGCCGCGCCGCGCCTGATTGCGCTGGCCGAACGGGCCTGGTCACCCGATCCGCAATGGCACGACGCCGGGGAGGCGGTGGCGCGCGACTGGAATGGGTTTGCCAACCGCCTCGGCCAGCGCGTGCTGCCGCAGCTCGATGCGGCGCTGGCCTACGGCTACCGCCTGCCGCCACCAGGGGTCGCGCTGGTCGACGGCGCGCTCCACGCGAACGTCGCCTTGCCCGGTCTGGCGCTGCATTACACTCTCGATGGCAGTGAGCCGACCTCCGTCAGCCCGCGCTACACCGGCCCGGTCGCGGCGGGCGACCTGCGTATCGCCACCTTCGACACGCGCGGACGCAAGAGCCGCACCATCCACTTCGACCAGCAAGGCACTACCAATGAATAAAGCTGCACGCCATCCCCTGGCCTGGGTGCCGACCTTATACCTGGCCCAGGGCTTGCCGTTCTATGCGGTGGCGCTGGTGGCAGGCCTGATGTTCAAGAGCATGGGCGTGCCGAACGAGCAGATCGCGCGCTGGACCGGGATGCTCGGCCTGGCCTGGGTCTTCAAGGCTTTATGGAGTCCCTTTCTGGAACTGGCGCGCAGCAAGAAGCGCGTGATCGTCGCATTTCAGTTTCTCGGCGGCGTGGCGCTGGGCGGCGTGGCGTTGTCCTTGCATGTGCCGCTGTGGTTCGCCGCCAGCATCGCGCTGTTCGGCGTGGTGGCGCTGGCGTCGAGCACGCACGACATCGCGGCCGATGGCTTGTATATCGCCAGCCTGTCGGCGCGCCAGCAGGCAGCGTATGCGGGCTGGCAGGGCGCGTTTTTCAACGCGGCCAAATTTCTGTCGCTGGGCGCTCTGGTGATTTTGGCGGGTTACCTTGAGCCGCGCATCGGCGTCACCAACGCCTGGTCGGCCATCTTCGTGATCCTCGGTGCGGCGCTGGCGGGACTGGCGCTGTATCACCTGTGGGCGCTGCCCGATACGCAGTCGGCGCGGCCGGCATCGAGCCGGGCCATCGCCGCCACCCTGTTCGACGTGATCCGCACCTTCTTCGCCAAGCCGGGCATCTGGATGGCGATGTTGTTCATCATCCTGTTTCGCGCCGGGGAAGGGCAGATCCAGACCATCGGCCCGCTGTTCCTGCGCGACGCGCGCGCGCTCGGCGGCCTGGGATTGTCCACCGCCGAAGTGGGCGCGGTGTACGGCACGGCCGGCACGCTGGCGTTTTTGGCAGGCAGTATCGGCGGCGGCTACTTCACGGCCAGGCTGGGCCTGCGCCGCGCGATGCCGTGGCTGATCCTGGCGATGAATCTGCCGAATCTGGTGTTCTGGTACCTGAGCACGATGCAGCCCGATGCGCTGGCTATCGTCGCCGTGGCGCTGGGTGGGGAGATGTTCGGCTACGGCTTCGGCTTTGTCGGCGTGATCCTGTTCATCATGCAGGTGGTCGCAACGGGCAAATACCAGACCGCCCACTATGCGCTGGGCACCGGCTTCATGCAGCTGGGCTTCGTGCTTTTTAAAATGGTCAGCGGCGATATCCAGCAGGCGCTCGGCTACCAGCATTTTTTCGTGTGGGTGCTGGTGGCGGCGGCGCCGGTGCTGGTGCTGTCGCGCTTCATGCGCTTCGATGTAACAAAGGCTAGCGCTTCTTGACCGGCAACGCCAGCCAGCCTTGCCACTGGCCGGTGGGGTCGCGTTGCACCATCTGGATATGCGGCCGCGTGCTGTCCAGGCGCCAGAGCGCCTGGTGTTCCAGCCAGTCTTCGTACATCGAGCGGAAGCGCGGCCATTCGCCGTGGAAGGGCAGGGTCGCGTAGTCGCCGGCGGGGAGGGTGCGCAGGCCCAGGTTCGGGTCGGCCACATCGATGCCGGCCACGCCGAAGTCATAACAGTATTCGCGTTCGCCCGTAAAACCGGGGTCTTCGTCGAACACGCCGTAGTAGGGCGTGGCGGCGGGCGCGCCGTCGGTGGTTTCGCGGTCCTGGATGAAGCTGTTGCAGGCAATCGACAGGGCCGCACCCGACTGGCCGAAGAAGCGCTGGTAGCGCAGCGACAGGGCCGGCAAGACCCGCACGCTGATCTGTGCGGCCACCGTCCCCGGCGCGGGGGCGCTGTACGGCGCCAGGATCACGTCCAGGTTGCCTGGTTCGGCGACGAAAAAACTGACGTCGCTTTCTCTGCCGACCTGCTGGTCCATGTAGCTGCGCCAGCCGCCATCGCGCCACGATTTGGCCGACATCGCGAACTGCTGTTTGAAGGCTTTGGCAAAGGCGGCGTTCGACGGGAAGCCGCAGTCCTGGGCGATGCGCCCGACCGGCACGTCCGGTTCGTGGCGCAGCAGGTGGGCGGCGCGGCGCAGGCGGCGTTTTCTCTGGTATTCGACGGCCGAGAAGCCGGTCAGTTCGCGGAAGATGCGGTCGAAGTGGAACGACGAATAGCTGGCCGACGCCGCCAGGCTTTCCAGCGCCAGCGGGTCGCCCACCGAGTCGAGCATCAGGTCCATGACCTCGCACAGGCGCGATGTGCGCGAAGTCGGTTTCAATGCCGGCTTCACAGCGAACGCTTAGCAGGAAAATCGGGCAGGGGGAACGGCGGCATCGTGGACTCAGTTGGCGGGTTGCAATGATTATGGCGCAAACCGGCGGGCTTGGCGATGCCGGGCACGACGCAGAAGGTGACCGCGGACGATACGATGAAATTTTCAATTAAACAATGTTGCTTTAGCTTACCCTGCCGTACACTTTCCGTACGATCAATTCGGAAAAGACCCCCATGTCCCTCTTCAAATTGCTGCCCATCGCAGCATTGCTCGCTACTGCTGCGGTGAACGCCACGCCCGCCAACGATCCCTGGCATGCGCAGGCGCGCGCCTTGCTGGAACAGACGGTGAACATTCCGACGGTCGAGGGGCGCGACCGTGTGCCTGAGCTGGCCGCGCTGCTGGCCGCGCAGTACCGCAAGGCCGGCATTCCCGAAGCGGACATCAAGGTCATCCCCTACGATAAAACCGCCGCGCTGATCGTGCGCTGGCGCGCGCCCGGCCCGACCACGAGCAAGCCGATCATGGTAATGGCGCACATGGATGTGGTCGAGGCCCGGCGCGAAGACTGGAAAGAATCCGATCCCTTCGTCTTCGTCGAGAAGAACCACTATTATTATGGCAGGGGCACGAACGATATCAAATCCGGCATCGCCGCCACCACCACCGCCATCCTGAAACTGAAGGCAGCGGGTTTCCAGCCCCGGCGCGACATCATCGTGTTCTATACGGGCGACGAGGAAACCAGGGGCAAGGGCGCGGAAATGGGCGCCACCACCTGGCACGATTTGCTGGACGTCGAATACGGCCTGAATGCCGACGGCGGCGGTGGTGGCTTCGCGCCCGATGGCCGCACACTCGGGTTTTCGCTGCAGAGCGCGGAAAAGACCTACGCCGACTACACGTTCACTGCCACCAACCGCGGCGGCCACTCGTCGAAACCGCGCGCCGACAATGCCATTTACGCCTTGTCGAACGCCTTGCATCGGCTCGAGACCTACCGCTTCACGCCGCTGATGAACGCCACCACCCGCGCGTATTTCCAGGGCCGCGAAAAGGTGGAAAAGGGGCCGCTCGGCGACGCCATGCGCGCGTGGGTCAAGAATCCCGCCGACCAGCAGGCAGCCGACATCATCGAGGCAAGCGAAGGCGAAATCGGCATCACCCGCACCCGTTGCGTGGCCACGCGCCTGGCGGGTGGTCACGCCAACAACGCGTTGCCGCAAACGGCGCTTGCAACCGTCAATTGCCGCATCCTGCCGGGCGTCTCGCCGGATGCCATCCGGGCCGAACTGGAGAAAATCGCCGCCGACCCGGTTGTGGTGGTTACGCGCGCCGATGCGTCGGTGGCGTCGCTCGATTCACCCTTGCGCCCGGATGTGGTGAACGCGTTCACGGCAGCCGTGCATGCGCGCCACCCGGGCGCACCGGTGTTCCCGGAAATGAGTACGGGCGCCAGCGATGCGCGCCCGTTCCGCGTGATCGGCATCCCGATCTATGGCGTTGATGGCGGCTGGGGCATCGTGCCGCTCGACCTGCGCGCCCACGGCCGCGACGAGCGCATTCCCGTCAAATCGCTGGACGACGATGTCGACCATTGGGAATCGATGCTCAGGCAATTGGCCGGCTGAGCTTACCTGCCGGCTTGCTGCTCCGCGATCAGTTTCGCAATCGGCGAACCGGTTTTCACCGGCTCGACCAGCAGCACCTGGCTGCGGTTGATCAGCATCCGGTCGGGCTGGTGCGGCTCGGCGCCGCGCTTGACGAGGATATTCGCCACCGCTTGCGTCGCCGGGTTCTGGCGGGTCTGGACATAGAACACCTCGCGCAACGCCACGAAGTCGCCGTCGGCCGGTTCCAGGCGGCCGAAAAACAATTGGCCGTTGATCAGGGCGACCGATTGCCAGGTCGTGCCCGTGTCCGGCACCTGCTGGCGGTGCAGCGCCTGCCAGGTCAACACCGTGAGCGCAATGGCAATGATCACGATGGCAAGTGCTGCCGTTCGCTCGACAAATTTTGACATGCAAGTTCCCTCATATTGATTGGTTGCAGGCGCGCTGCGGCGGCAGTGTAGCAGGGCACGCCTGCCGACAATCGGATGTTTTCCAGCGCTGTTGTTTGTCGGACATGTTGCGTCCGCTGTCATGCTGCCGTCATAAATTTTGTTTAATTTTGATAACAAAACTTTATTTTGGAACTATCTTTTATGCCAACGCCACAACTGCCTCCACTTCGCTCCAGCGCCACCTTGCGTGTCGTGCTGGCCAGTGCATTCCTGATGACGATGGCGTCCGCTTCGGCCACGCCCTTCACCATCACCGGCACCACCACGACCGGGCAAACGCTGGGCAGCGGCAGCGGCCAGACCGGCACGGTCGCCGCAGGCGGCGCGCTGACGGTCGGCGGTTCCACGGTGGGCGTGGCGGTCACCGGCAACAATGCGACCCTGAACAACCTCGGCACGATTGCCCAGACCGGCACCGGGCGCGCCATCCGCGACAACACCGGCGTCGCCAACCTGGTCGTCAACAACGGCAGCGTCACGAATGGCGGGGCGACGATCCGCACGAATGACGCCGACGTCATCCAGATGAACGTGCCGGCCGCCTCGGTCACGCTGAACAACTACGGCGCGCTGGTCTCGTTAAATGCGTCGGCCGGCGGCGCGCAGGCAGTCGACTTCTCCAGCATGACCGGCGCGAATGTGCTCAACAACTACGCCGGCGGTGTGATCACCGCCAGCGAGGCCGACGCCGTCCGTCCGGGCGCGGGCGGCGTCGTCAACAACGCCGGCACGATTCGCTCCACCACACCGAGCGGTAGCAGCAGCGACGGCATCGATGGCCAGGGCAACAGCGGCATCCGCATCACCAATGCGAGTACCGGCGTGATCGAAGGCGGCCGCCACGGCATCACCGGCGGCCCCGCCACGGGCGCTACCGACTACGCCATGAGCGTGACCAACGATGCCGGCGGTGTAGTCCGCGGCAGCAATGGCGCCGGCATCAACCTGGACGGCTTCAACGCGAAGCAAGTGGCGACGATCGTCAACCGCGGCAGCATCGTCGGCAATGGCGTGACGGGTGATGGCGACGGCATCGACGTCGATGGCATGGTCAACATCACCAACAGCGGCCTCATCCGCTCGAGCAACGCAGTCAGTGCGCCGGCCAGCGGCCTGGCGTACAGCGAAGGTATCTCGGCGGGCGGCGGCAGCATCGTCAACGCGGGCAGGATCGAAGGGCTGGTCGCGGCCGGCAACACCAACGCGGTCGGGCGCGGCATCACGCTGGCCGGCAACGATTTGTCGAACGGCACGCGCGAAGGCATTTACGGCAACGCCACTGTCATCAACCAGGCCGGCGGCCTGATCCGTGGCGACAGCGATTCCGCCATCGTGGGTTCGGGCGTGGCCAGTGGCTACACCATCACCATCAACAACAATGCCGGCGCCACCATCCTGGGCGGCGGCGCGACCAATGCGGCGATTCGCGTGCTGGCCGACCGCACCGTCGTCAACAATGCCGGCACCATCAACGGCGCGAGCAGCGGCAAGGCCATCGAACTGGGCAGCGGCAACAACCAGGTCATCATCAGCGGCGGCAATGCGGTCGTTACCGGCAGCGTCAATGGCGGGGCAGGCGGCACCAACACCATGGCGCTCAACGTGGGCGCGGGCAACACCTTTGCGTATGACGGCGGCATCGCCAATTTCAACCGCGTCAGCATCAACAGCGGTGCCGTCACCTTCTCGGGCCAGAGCAGCTACACCGGCGCCACCGTCCTCAACGGCGGCAGCCTGCGCCTGGTGGGCGCGGACCGCATCGCGGCGGCCAGCGCGCTGGTACTCAATGGCGGCCTGCTCAATGTCGTCGAGATCGGCAGCGGCCAGACCTTTGCCAGCCTGTCGCTCGAAGACAGCGCCACGATTTATTACAGCGACACGCCGTTGACCTTCAGCGCCCTGGGCAACATCGTCAGCGGCAAGACCTTGACCCTCACCGATGTATTCGGCGGCACCGGCACGGCTTTGCGCTTCATCGGCGACATTTCCGGCAGTGCATCCTTCCTTGACCTGATCGGCGCGCTGCGCACCAGTTACGGCGCCTACAGTTTCAACTTCGACGGCACCTACACCAACGTGGCGCAGGTGCCGGAGCCGGGCACCGTGGCGCTGATGGGCGCGGGCCTGGTCTTGCTGGCCGTCAGGGGCGGTCGCACGCAGCGCCGCGAACATCGCGCGTCGAAAAAGTTCGGTGCGATGGCTTGATCGAAAGGTGAAGCCAGCTTGCGGCAGCAAGGGTAGGATGGACTGATCGGTTCTCATCAAGAGGTCGCCATCATGCCGCTGTCGCCATATTGTTTGCTTTTGCTCGCCGCGCTGTCAGCGTCGGTGTCGGCTGCGCCATTCAGTATCACTACCAACAGCAGCACTGCGCAAGAAGCAGGCGCTGGCGCGGTGGCAGCAGGCGCGTCGCTCACGGTGGCGGGCCCGACCGCAGCAGTCACCATGTCGGGCCGCCGCGCCACGTTCAGCAATTTCGGCAGCGTTGCCCAAACCGGCACCGGCCACGCCATTCTCGCGAGGAGTGGCGCAGGCCTGGTCATTACCAATGGCAGCCGCAGCAATGCAACAGCGCTGATCGAGGCGACCGACAGCGAGGCCATCCAGGCAAAACCGGACGTGTCAGGGATCGCTATCCACAATTTCGGTACGGTGGTGTCGCACAATGTCTCCGGCAAAGGCAGCCAGGCGCTTGACTTGAGCGACGTAGCCGGCACCAATACCGTCAACAACCACGAGCGCGGCGAACTACGCGCCACCGATGCCGACGCGGTCCGGCCCGGCAAACAGGGCATCGTCGTCAACGCCGGCAAAATCGTCTCGCTTGTCAAAAGCAGCGCCAAAAACATCGCCGCCATCGACGCCCAGTCCCATACCGGCATCCGGGTCACCAATGCCAGCGGCGGTTTGATCGACGGCGCGCGCCACGCCATCACCGGCGGAAGAAAAGACGATCAGCCGTTCACGATGACGGTCAACAACGAGGCCGGCGCAATCATTCGTGGCAAAGACGGGGCAGGCCTGAACTTCGACGGTATCGGCGCCGGCCAGGTGATCACGGTGCGCAACCATGGCTCCATCCTCGGCACGGGCTTGACCGGGGACGGCGACGGCGTCGATGTCGACGGGCTGGTCGACATCACCAATACCGGCGTCATCCGCTCGGTCAACGCCTTCAGCAAGAACGAAGACGGACCGGCGTTCAGCGAAGGTATCTCCGCCGGGGGCGGCACGATCGTCAATGCCGGCACCATTGAAGGGCTGGTGGCCGCAGGCAACACCAATGCCGTGGGGCGCGCCATCTCGCTGGTCGGCAACAACCTCAAGAGGGGCAAGCCCGGGGAACGCGAGGGCATCTACGCCAATACCCGGGTCGTCAACCAGCGCCGCGGCATGATCCGTAGCGCGAGCGAGTCCGCCATTGTGGCGGCCGGCAATCCGAACGCCTTCACCATCACCATCGACAACCAGGCCGGCGCCACCATCGAAGGTGGCGGCACCAGCGAGGCGGCGCTCCGCAGCACGTCCAACCGCACCAGCATCACCAATGCGGGGACCATCGATGGCGCTGCCAGCAATAAAGCCATCCAGTTCGGCCAGGCCAACAATACCTTGATCGTCCAAGGCGGCAGCGCGGTCATCAAAGGCGCCATCGATGGCGGCCCGGGCGGGGGCAACACCATGGTCGTCGACGCGGGCGCGGGCCGGCAGTTTGCGTACGCCGGCACCATCGCCCGGTTCGACACGCTGGACGTTAAAACCGGTAATGCGCGCCTGTCGGGCCAGCTCAGCTTCAAGAACAAGACCGTGGTCAGTGGCGGCACCCTGACCCTGGTTGGTGCGCAGCCCATTGCGCCGGGCAGCGCGCTGGTGCTGGCGGGCGGCATCCTGAATGTTGCCGGGACGGGCCCGGCAGGGCAGGCGTTCGCCAGTCTGTCGCTGGAAGGCGACGCAGTGATTGAGAGCGGCCGTGCTGCGCTGTCGTTCGCACGCGTCGGCAATATTGAGCCGGGCAAGACGCTGAAGTTGAGCGGCCCACTGCAATTCATCGGCGACCAGGGGCGCGACGCCAACTTCCAGGCGCTGCTGCGTGTTACCCGCATTGGTGACGGTGCCGTCACGGCCAGCTTTGATGGTCGCTATACGAACGTGACGCCAGCCTCGACGCCGGGCCGGCTGGCGCGCGCCGAACAGCCGCGCCTGCATTGATACGCCGCGCGCGCCTGCGCGGCCCGAACCTCGTGCTCAAGTATCCTTACGTGCTCGACTTCCTGGGGCTGCAAATCGACAACAACACTTACATTGACCTTATGTTCTGCAACCGCCGCTTGCGGCGTCTGGTCGCCATCGAACGCAAGCTCGGCGAATGCAAGGCGGCCGACAAGGGCCAGATGGCGCTCTCCCTGCGCGGGCTGGCCAAACGTGAACAAGCGCCGGGCGAACAGCCGCCGCTGGGCATCATTCTTTGCACGGAATAGAGGTTGCATTGACGCAGCGAGCGTAACGGCACCGGCTGGTGCCATGATCGCGTCGATTGCGGCGCTGTCATGGTCCACGATTTTTGGCCGCATCCCCCGGCAGAATGCGGCAACGCCGCGCCTGCTGAACCTTGGCTCTCCGAGCCGCTGATAGTGGCATTCCCGCGCCACGCAGTTCCCGCTGGCCTACCTCTTCGGTGTCAGCATCAGCAGCCGGCCGCGCGGACCGTCTTCCAGCAGCCATAGCGCGCCATCCGGCCCGGTGCGCACGGCGCGGATGCGTTCGCCCATGTCCCAATGGTCCTCCTTCGTCGCGTTCTCGCCGTCGAGGGCGATGCGGTCCAGCGACTGGCCCGAGAGGCCGGTGATGAAGAGGGAATTTTTCCACTTCGGGAACAGCTCCGCATCGTAGTAGGCCAGGCCGCCTGGTGAAATGGCCGGATTCCAGGACACTTTCGGCGCCTCGAAGCCGTCGCCAGGCGCGTGGTCGGGGATGTCCCTGCCGTCATAGTGGCTGCCATTCGATGCCCGCGGCCAGCCATAGTTGAGGCCTGGCTTGATCAGGTTGATCTCGTCGCCATGGCGCGGCCCCATCTCCATTTCCCACAGGCGCCCCTGCTTGTCGAAGGCGATGCCCAGCAGGTTGCGATGGCCATACGACCAGACAGCGGCATGGAAGCCCTTGGCCGCGAGCGGGTTGCCGGCGGCCGGCGTGCCGTCGAGGTTCAGGCGCAGCACCTTGCCGAGCGTCGACCTGGGATCCTGCGCCGGATCGAAAAGCTGGCGGTCGCCACTGGTGAAGAATAGATACTTGTCATCCGGCGAAAAGCCGATACGGCCCGAATAGTGCCCGCCAGTCGACGCATCCTGGCCGCGGAAAATGGCCCTTGTATCCTTGAGCGTGGCGCCTGCCTGATCCAGTGTCGCGGTGGCGAGCACGATCCGGCTGCCGGCACCGGGACCGGCCTCGGAGTAGCTGAAGTAGAGCAGCTTGCTAGCCGCGAAATCGGGAGCGGGCACGATGTCCATGAGCGCGCCCTGGCCCTTGCTGATGACGGCGGGTGTGCCGGACACTGTCCGCCTGGTACCGGTCGCGGGATCGAACAGGATCATCTCCCCCTCCTTTTGCGTCACCAGCACGTTGCCGTTGGGCAGGAATGCCATGGCCCATGGGCTCTTGAAGGTGCCGACCGGCTTCACCTCGAAAGGCAGGCCGCCGGTTGCCGATGGACTGGCCTGCGCGTTCGCCGCTGCCGGGGTGGCTGCGAACGCGAGCAGGGTGAGCGAGAAAGTGGTGGCAAGGCCGAGCATGCTCAAATTCATGTTTTCCAGATCTCCATTCGCGGATTGATGCAGGTTGTTGGGGCGAAAGGTATGCCGGTTCGCGCCGGTTCGGCATGCGGATGCCTCCAGCACGGTGCTTCGACGGCGCCAACGTTCGGATTGTCCGCGCACCGGGCATGGTCTTCACGACCGTGTGCGCGCCCCGTCGCCCACGCGCCGCGAAGTATGGGCCGGCGCTGTTGGCCCATGGGAACGGTGGGAAGTGTAGCGCAAAACGCCCATTCCAGACGCTGCACTGGTCGCTGCCGGTTGATGCAGCAAATACGGCGCCAACTGGAGACACACCTAAAGCCTCTTAGTTTTGTCCGCTTTGGCTCGGTACCGGCCTGTCGCGGCCAGTGCTGGCTTCCGGGCCTGGCAACCTGCTAAGCTTGGCCGACCGGCCGGACTCGGCCCAAAAGCAGACGTTGCGCTGGGTTTGCAAATATCTCCTGCCACGCGACTCTATTTCGGATGAAAGAAATGACACCGCTACTTATATTGTTGAAGATACTGTGGTGGATATTCCTTGCAAGCATTCCCTTTAGCATCAACATTGCCATCGACTTTTTGTCCTATTACAGTTGTAGTCCAGGCGATTGCTATGAAATGGCGGTATTGGCGAGGCAGCACTTGGAAACCCTGTATCGCTTCGCCGCTATAGGACTATGGCCGCCCTGTGTTTGGCATTTAGGGTTCGGGTCCGTTACAAAACGGCTTTGGTACCGCCACAAAATGCGCGCAACACGGTAAGAAGATAACGGGCAGAGGTCACGACGGATCGTGCTTATGTCCGCTTTGGGGCGCTTCCGGCCTGTGGCGCCAGACGCTGGATTTTCGACCTGGCAACCTGATATGCTTGCCCGAACGGCCGGGTTCTGCCAATAGCGGACATAGCACTTGGCGATGGTACTCGCCAATCTGACGTAATAATTAGTGAGAAAAAGTTAGGCACGAATGTCTATACTGCTGCGACATCTATTACATACTCTATCCAATGACTTCTCTCCGGAATTTCATCGTCATAGCACGACAACTTGTGCTCACCTTTGGTATTTTTGCCGGTCTTAGCGTAGGCAATGTGGCTACAGCGGAGGAGCAGTTCATTCCGAGCGACTTGCGTGCCTGTACGGCAGAGGATATTTCGGGTGGGTATGACGTGTTGTGCAAAGAACCATTGCCGACTAAACATATAGCGCGTGAACTGGAAAAATTAAAGACGACCAACTTTGCTTACGCGATCCAGGGGACACCCTTGTCGTCACTGTCCGAATGACACCTGCAGAGGCTTCTTATTCGGACGGCCCCTATCTTTGCTGCGAGGTCCAGGCCTATCTCGACAAAATCTCGGACGATGTCTACTCAGCAAGCTTCCGATGGAACCGCATGAAAGACGCAATGCTTGATCTGCAATTCATGAGTGTCAAGAACCGCCCAGATGCGCGTCTTAAGCTCAATGGGTCTCCTTCGTTTATTTTTGCCGAGACTAATCTCGATGTATCCGTCATCGCTCGTTCGGGGGCTGAGATGATCACGAGTGCTTACGACGCTGGCGAAGTGCTCGGATCACGCAAACTCTCGGTTTTCAAAGGTGCCCAATGTCTTAAGACTATTGCACAATGTTCAGTCATCTACATGCCTGATGGACAGTACGTCAAAATTTTCGTCACCAACGCACTTGAGAATAAGATTGACATGGCTAGGTTTGTAGTTGTCGGTGTATATAACGCGGAGAAAAATTCTAACGACACACGCATCGAGGAACTCTTGCTTGGGCGTAACGAATCGCGATATAAGGCCTTCATGCAACTTATTACAAGTGGCGTCAGACAACATGTCGAGCACGGGGAAAGGCCGCAACGTAGATATGCGGCCGGACTCTCGAACGGTGGGTCTTGGGCATATAACGCCCTTGGGGCGAACGGTGAAGACTTCGATGGCGCCATTATTATGTCAGCAGGCGAGCGAAAAACCCAGGATGAGGGCGCCCTCTCGGGGCGTGTTGTCTTTATCGGCTCAGGCTACATGGAACGCAACTTCTACAAGAACACATCGATTATCGCTAAAAGCCTGAAGTCACGCAGGGCAACGGTAAATGAAATTTATGTTCCAAGCGGCCATGGGTTAAATACGTGGGTAAATATTTGGAATTCCGCCATCAAACAACTCAACAGTCAAGTGAAACTTACAGGAAACTAACGTCCGCTTCGGGTCGTTTCCTGCCTGTCGCTGCGGCCGCTGGCTTTTTCATCTTGGCATGATGTTATGCTGAGCCGACCAGCCGGATTCGGCCAGGAGTAGACGTTCTGCGTTTTTGCATGTGTCGTAAACTTATCAGGAGCAGATGCAATGACTGGGAAATTCCTATTACGAGCAGCGATTGTCGATCTCATCAAGAGTCGGGAGCGTACTAACAGCATACAAAAGCGCGATGGGCTTACCTGTAGCGACTCGTGGGATCATGTACCCATCCGCAGTTGGCCACTCTTCAAGGCCAGGCACGTTTTGCGTACACTGC
>NZ_JAQQPS010000039.1:0-21920 GCF_036688685.1 Massilia sp. S19_KUP03_FR1
AAGCGTTGTGTTCGTCGCAGCAGAGAGATGAGATTATGCAGGTTTTATCCTACGCCGTCAACTCCTCTTTTCCTACCGTGCCGCTTTCGCGGCAGCCCCAAGTCCTTGTTTTTGTTAACCAATTTCTCGGGGAGGCGAACTATAGCAAAGGGTTTGCGCGTTCGCAAGTGCCGCACGAAAAAATGTGCAGGCGGGGCGAAAGCCCCACACATTTCTGCGCGGGGCGAGGTTATTGCGGCGTGCCTTTCAAGTTGACCTGACCCTGAGCGTATCAGTGCGCGCTTCAATCACTTCGATTTCGGGACCATCGCCCAGGCGAAAGCGGTTCATGCCCAGCGCAGTGATCGGTGCCGTGCTGCGCTGCAATTTGTCGTCTGGCCCTGGCACCGCCGTCGTCACCTGTCCGGCACCGAAGTCGAGCCGTGCGCGCGGCCGTCGGCTCGGAGGAAACGCATAGGAATCCGGACGGTACACTTGTTCGTTCCCCGTATCCTCCTCGTACGAATGCGTCCACGAGCCGGACAGGCCCTTCTCGCCGGCGCCCATCAGTGGCTCAAGCCGGATGGCTGCCCGGCGACTTGCTGCAGGTAAGCCGGCACCTGGGATGCGTCCTCTGCCAGTTCAGGGGCCTGTTCAGTGCGCAGCGCCGAGATGACGCCGCCCATGAACTCGTACCCAGTGACCGACGGCCCCCATGCGGAACCGCTCCACCACTTGTGATACAAGGCGCTGTCGGTGCCGGTGACGAACACGTCGAGCCGGTTCGGGCCCCACGCCACCACCCGCGGCTGCGAGGTGCAGGTGCCACCCAGGCTTTCGAAACCGGTGACGGACGGGCCCCAACTGCTGCCATTCCACCACTTGTGATACAGCGCGCTGTCCGTGCCGATGACGAACACGTCAAGCCGGTTCGGGCCCCATGCCACCACTTCCGGCTCGCCGATGCAGACGCCGCCCAGACGCTCAAAACCGGTCACCGACGGTCCCCATGACTCGCCATTCCACCACTTGTGGTAGAGCGCGCCATCGGTGCCGGTGACGAACACATCGAGCCGGTTGGGCCCCCACGACACCACACGCGGGGCCGAGGTGCACACGCCACCGAGTTTCTCGTAGCCGGTGATGGATGGCCCCCAACTGTTGCCGTTCCACCACTTATGATAGAGCGCGCGGTCGGTGCCAATGACGAATATGTCGAGCCGGTTCGGCCCCCATGCGACCACCTCCGGCTGGCCGACGCAGACGCCACCCATGTTTTCGTAGCCAGTCACCGACGGTCCCCAGGCGCTGCCGTTCCACCATTTATGGAACAGGGCGCGGTTCGTGCCCAGAACGAACACATCGAGGCGGTTCGGTCCCCACGACACGATGCGCGGATCGCCCACGCAGACGCCGCCCATGTTTTCATAGCCGGTGAGCGACGGCCCCCAAGCGCCGGCATACCACTTGTGATACAGCGCGCTATCGGTCCCTGTGACGAAGAGATCAAGCCGGTTCGGTCCCCACGACACCACCTGCGGCGTGCTGGTGCAGACGCCGCCCATGTTTTCGTAACCTGTCACCGACGGCCCCCAGGCGCTGCCGTTCCACCACTTGTGGTACACGGCCCGGTCGGTGCCGAGCACAAACGTATCCAGGCGATTCGGCCCCCACGACACAATGGGGGACGAGCTGGGACGAATGGCGCTGACGGCGGCGCTGCCGATGCTGCTGCGCACGCCGTCCAGGCAAGCCTGCATGCGCGCTACCTGGCCAGCGGTGAACATGACCATCGCGCGATCGTCGACGTAATCCATGTAGTTGACGAACAGGTCGCCGTTGGGACCATTGCTGCAGCTGAGGTGCGGGAACGTGGGCGCGCCAAAGTTGGGGCCACCCTGGTTGGGCGTATCGGCGACATTGTCGGTGCCGCTGCACCCGGTGCCGTCGTCGCCCCAGATATGGTTCAGATTTAGCCAGTGACCGATTTCGTGCGTGGCACTGCGTCCCAGGTTGAATGGCGCCGCCGCCGTGCCGTTGGTGCCAAACGCCGAATGCAGGATCACCACGCCGTCGGTGCCAGCCGGACCGCCGGGAAACTGGGCGTAGCCTAGCAGGCCGCCACTGAGCGGGCACACCCACATATTAAGGTAATTCGCTGAAGGCCAGGCGTCCAGGCCGCCGCTGGCCGTCGATTTCACGGCATCGTCGTCGCTGAAACTGGCGGCGCTGGTCTGGCGCCGCTCGATGCCATTCGTTGCCACGCCAGACGGATTGCTGGTGGCCAGGAAAAATTCGATTTGCGCGTCGGTGGCCAGCGGTAAAAAGGCTGCCGGGGTGCTGGTAAAATCCGGATTGGTACGCCGAAAATCGTGGTTGAGGACATCGATCTGGCTGGCAATTTGCGCATCGGAGATATTTTGTGCCGCCGTATTCCATACAACATGCACGACCACCGGAATGCGCGTCACGCCGGTGCGTTGTGACGACGCCGCGCCGCTTTCGTATTGACGTGCATGATCCTCGATGCGGGCGCGCGCCCGCGCGTACGCAGGGTCCGTGGACAGCAGGCGCCGGTGCACTGCCATGGTTCCGCACGTACGCTTGCGCGGCGTGCCGCCGTCCAGGCCATCTTCATCGCGGCTCCCTGCGCCACCACTGTTGCCGCTGCTGCCAATGCCGCCCGCGCCCATGCTTCCCGCCGGCATGCTCTGTGCCTGTGCACTCTTCTCGTGGCCCATGCTTCCTTCCGGCATGTCCTGCTGCTGGCTGCGGACACTGACGCCAGGCATGCCGCGGTCGTTTGGATCGGCTGAGCCTGCCGGCGTTTCATCGGACAGCTGCAGCGACGCGGGCTCCGACTCGCCATTTCCATTCATGCCGCTCGGCACCGCCTTGCCATCCGTTTGTCCCTCTACGCTGCCGTCATCCATGCCTGCGGCGGCCCCTGCTTTTTTGGTTTTCATGTTTACTCCTGTCATCAATCGCTCATCGCCGTGCGCAGCCGATGCAGGCATTCTTTCGCTCCACCGCCAGCGCGCCATCCAACGTTAACTACGACAGCGCAGCGCTCCGCGAGTTCGGGCTTTGTGACGATGTTTTGCGCAGCCTGCCGCCTGCGTTCGTTGATGGTTGTGCTATCGTGAGCGCCCCTTTCTCCTCCCCTCTATCCCATGCGCCAGATCGACATTTCACCCGTCCACGACGCTGCCCTCGCCGACCGCCTTGCGCATGCCATTGCCAACAAGACCAAGCCGCTCGGAAGCCTCGGCATGCTCGAATCGCTGGCGCGCACCATCGGCCTGGTGCAGCAAACGGTCGACGTGACCATCCGCGCGCCGGCGATTCTGGTCTGTGCCGGTGACCACGGCGTCGTGGCCGAAGGCATCTCGGCGTACCCGCAGAGCGTGACCTGGCAAATGGTGGAGAACTTCCTGGCCGACGGCGCCGCCATCAATGTGTTCGCACGCCAGAATGGCTGCCTGCTCAACATCGTCGATGCCGGCGTCAACCACGATTTCGGCGAACGCGCCGGCCTGCTCGACCGCAAGGTGTGCCACGGCACCGCCAACTTCGCGACCGCGCCCGCGATGACCACCGCGCAATGCGGCCTGGCAATGGAGCACGGTATGGCACTGGTCGATGCGCTCGAAGGCAACGTGGTGGGCTTTGGTGAAATGGGGATCGGAAACACCACAGCGGCCGCCGCGCTGATGCACAAGCTCACCGGCGTGCCGGTGGCCGAGTGCGTAGGCGCCGGCACGGGTTTGCCGCCGGAAGGCGTGCTGCACAAGCAGCGCGTGATCGAGGCGGCGGTCGCGTTCCACGCTGGCGTGACCGAGCCGCTCGCCGTGCTGGCCACGTTCGGCGGCTGCGAGATCGCCATGATCGCCGGCGCCATGCTGCGCGCAGCCGAACGGCGCATGGTGCTGCTGATCGACGGCTTCATTGTTACCAGCGCGCTGCTGGTGGCGGCCCGCATGCAGCCGGCGCTACTCGACTACTGCGTGTTTTCGCATTGCTCCGATGAACACGGCCATCGCCGCATGCTGGCCCATCTCGATGCGCGCCCTTTGCTGCAACTGGACCTGCGCCTGGGCGAAGGCACCGGCTGCGCGCTGGCGCTGCCGCTGCTGCACGCGGCCGTGAACTTCATGCGCGAGATGGCTACCTTCGAATCGGCCCAGGTCAGCGCGAAGTCGGCGTAACCATGGCCTGGCTGATCCAGCAGGTGCGCCTGTTCTTTATTGCGCTGCAGTTCTTTACGCGCGTGCCGATTCCCCGCTGGGTGGGCTTCGAGCCGTCCTGGCTACAGCACGCGTCGCGCTATTTTCCGCTGGTGGGCCTGTGCGTCGCCCTGGTCGTCGTGCTGGTGTATGGCGCCGCCGCCTGGCTGTGGCCCGCACCGGTGGCCGTGCTGCTGTCGACCGCGGCCGGGATATATATGACCGGCGCCTTTCACGAAGACGGCCTGGCCGACATGTGCGATGGCTTCGGCGGTGGTTACACGCGCGAACGGATCATGGAGATCATGAAGGATTCGCGCATCGGTACCTACGGCGCGGTTGCCCTGGTCGTGACGCTCGGGTTGAAAGTGACCACCTTGTCGCTGCTCGCCCCCGGCCAGGCCATCGGCGCGCTGCTGCTGGCGCATCCGCTGTCACGCCTGGCCGCCGTCAGCCTGATTCGCAGCGCCAGCTATGCGCGCGATGCCGGCAAGGCCAAGCCGATGGCCCAGGAGATGCGGGCCGGCGAATTCGCCATCGCCGCCGTGTGCGCCGTGCTGCCCGCGCTGCTGCTCGGCGTGTTCCATGTCGTGGCGTGGCCGGCGCTGGGCGCCGCCTTGCTCGCCAGCGCGGCGGTCGCCTGGTGGTTGCGCGCCCTGTTCGTGCGCCGCATCGGCGGCTACACGGGCGACTGCCTCGGCGCCGTCCAGCAGCTCAGCGAAGTGGCGATTTATCTGTGCGTGCTGGCCAGCGCCGGCCACGCGGCCCTTTATTAATATGCGCCTGTACCTGGTACGCCATTTGCCGCCGCTGGTCGACCCCGGCGTCTGCTACGGCCGCACCGATCTCGCCACCGATCCGGCCGCGCAGGCTCTGGCCCTGCCAGCCTTGCGCGCCGCGCTGCCGGATGCCCCCATCTACAGCAGCCCTTTACGACGATGCGCCGTGCTGGCCAACGCACTCGGGGGTCCGGTGATTTTCGATGCGCGCCTGGCAGAACTCGATTTCGGCGACTGGGAAATGCAGCGCTGGGACGACATCGCGCGCGCTGGCATCGACGCCTGGGCCGCCGATGTGGCGTTCTACCGTCCCGGCGGCGGCGAAAGCGTGGCCGACATGGCCGCGCGCATCGCCGGTTTTTGCGCCGATCTGCGCGCCACCAATCTGCCCGCCGCGATCGTGGTGTGCCATGCCGGCGCCATCCGGTTATGCGCGGCGCATCGCGATGGACTGAGCGTGGCGGAGATGGCTGCAACCGCCGCGGCCCATCCCCATCGCATAGGCTATGGTGAAATCGTCATCCTCGACTGTGTATAATTGAGTCGTTTTGGTGCCCGCGCACGTGTCCACGTGCGCAGTTAAACGGGAAACACGAAGCTCATCGAGCCCACGTGTGCTGCCCCCGCAACGGTCAACAAGTGTCGCCGATTTCCGCGACGGACTGCCTCATAAAACCACTGTGCTTCTTCAAGCATGGGAAGGTCAGGCAGTTGCACTTGCCAGCCCGGATACCGGCCAAGACAGGTGGAAGCGTGCGCGCAAGCGGCCTGCTTCCTGTTCAACCTGGCCTACGGGGACCTCGGCCGGTTGCCTTTATTTTGCTGAAGATGTTCATGAACTTTCCTGTAGCACGCCGCGCGGCGCCAACTTCGCTCGCCCTCGCCCTTTCCCTCTGCTCGTCCTTTGCTTTTGCAGACGCTCTGCCTGAGATCCTCGTCACCGCCAGCCGCACGCCGCAAGCGGCGACCGACACGCTGGCCGATCACACCGTGATTTCGGCCGAACAAATCGTCCGCTCCGGCGCCACCAACCTGATCGACCTGCTGCAAAAGCAGCGCGCCATCGAAGTGGTGCGCAACGGCGGTCCGGGTACCGCATCATCGGTGCTGATCCGCGGCGCCGACGCCAAGCAAAGCGTGGTGCTGATCGACGGCATCCGCATCGGTTCATCCACCACCGGCACCGCCAACTGGGCCGCCCTGCCGCTGGCGACCATCGAGCGCATCGAGATCGTCTACGGCCCGCTGGCCACGCTGTACGGCGCCGACGCCATCGGCGGCGTGGTGCAGATTTTTACCCGCCAGGGCGACGGCGCGCCGCGCATCACCGCCGCAATTTCCGCCGGCAGCGACCAGACCCGCAACGCGGACGTCGGCATTAGCGGCAAAACCGGTGGCTTCAGCTATGCCATCGCCGCCGTGCGCGACCAGGACGACGGTTTCTCGGCTGCGAAGCCAGGTAGTTCGTCCTACAACGCCGATAACGACGGCTACCGGCGCGACAGCGTCAACGCGCGCTTCAGCGCGGACGTGAATGCCGACAGCCAGGTCGGCCTGCAATACCTGCACAGCCGCCTGGAAGCCCAATACGATTCGGGTGCATCGAGCTTTGACACGCGCACGGTACAGGACCTGGACAACGTCGCCGTCTTCGCCAACACCCGCATCACGCCGAACTGGCGCCTGCAGGGCCAGGCCGCGCAAGCCGACGACAAATCGATCAGTATCAGCAGCGCGGCCACCAGTGGCACCAGTTACATCGCCACGCGCCAGAACCAGTTCAGCGTCCAAAGCGACCTGACCATCGGCGCAGACCTGCTGCAAGTGCTGCTCGAGCGGCGCGAAGAGGAAGTGGTATCCGGCTCCACCGCGGCGCTGAACACCCGCCGCGCCACCAATTCGGCCGGCGCCTCGTATGCACTGAACCGCGGCCCCCACCTGGCCAGCGCCAGCGTCCGTCGCGACAACAGCTCGCAGTACGGCGGCAAGACCACCGGCGCCCTCGCCTACGGCTACCGCTTCACACCGGCGCTGCGGGCCAACGCAAGTTTTGGCACGAGCTTCCGCGCGCCGACCTTCAATGACCTCTACTACCCCGGTTTCGGCGTGGCGTCCAACAAGCCGGAACATGGTCGCAATGTCGAAGGTGGGCTGTACTGGAAGGACGGCGCCAGCGAAGCGAGCGTGACGTACTTCCATAACCGCCTGACCGACCTGCTGGTCACCGCCGCCGTCTGCCCGGTGGAACCGGCCACCCACACTTTCGGTTGCGCCTACAACGTCGACCGCGCCACGCTGTCCGGCGTGACCATCGGCGCCAGCACGCGCCTGTATGCCATCGACCTGCGCGGCTCGCTCGACTTCCAGGATCCACGCGACGACACCACGGCCAAGCAGTTGGTGCGGCGCGCCAAGCGCCACGCCCAGTTCAGTGCCGAATACACGGTCGGCGCCCTGACCACCGGCGCCGGCGTGCAGCTCTCCGGCCGCCGCTACGACGACCTCGCCAACCGCAATACGCTGGGTGGCTACGGTCTCGTGAATCTGTTCGCTTTATACCAGGTGACGGGCGACTGGTCGGTATTGGCGCGCTGGAACAACGTGGCCGACAAAAAGTATGAACTGGCGCGTTACTACGGCACCGCCGGCTCGCAAGTATTTGTCGGCCTGCGTTACGGCATGCGTTAATAGCATCATGACGACCCTCTCCTTCCCGAGCATGCGCCGGCGCGCGCTGGCGATCATCGGCACACTGGTGCTGCTGGCTCTGGGCAGCCTGGTGCTGTCGTGCGCGCTGGGGTCGGTCGCCATTCCGCTGGCCGACATGCCCGCCGCGCTGGTGCAGATGGTGCACGGCACCAGCAGCGGCGCCAGTCTGGCCGCAACGCTGCTGGAATTACGCCTGTCGCGCGCGCTGGTGGCCTTCGTCACCGGCGCCGCACTGGCGCTGGCCGGGGTCATGATGCAGGCGCTGCTGCGCAATCCGCTGGCCGACCCGTACGTGCTGGGCATTTCGGCCGGCGCATCGGTTGGCGCACTGGCGGCACTGATGTTCATGTGCGCGCTGTGGGTGGTCGACGCCAGCGCGTTTGCCGGCGCGGTGATCGTTTCCAGCATGCTGTATCTGCTGGCGCGGCGCGGTCTGCGCAGCGGTGCGCCGGCCGAAGGCGGCGCCTCGGTACTGCTGCTGACCGGCGTGATTCTTTCGTCGGCCTGCATGGCGCTGGTCACCTTGATGCTGTCGATCGCGCCCGAAAGCCGTTTAAGAAGCATGATTTTCTGGATGATCGGCGACCTGGCCGGCGCGCCGCTGCGCGTCCTGCCCTGGCTCGTCCTGGCGGGCGGCCTGCTGTTCGCCATGCGCGGCGCGCGCGCCCTGAATGTGCTGGCCATGCACGCCGAAGGTGCGGTCGCACTGGGCGTGCCGGTCGGCGCCTTGCGCAAAGGCTTGTTTCTGGCGTCCGGCTTGCTGACCGCCAGCGCAGTCACCAGCGCCGGCAGCATCGGCTTCGTCGGCCTGATCGTGCCGCATGCCTGCCGCTTTGCCTGCGGCCCTGACCACCGCTTGCTGGTACCCGCCGCCACGCTGGCCGGCGGCGCCTTCCTGGTTCTCGCCGACACATTGGCGCGCACGGTATTGGCCCCGCAGCAGCTGCCGGTGGGCGTGGTCACCGCGCTGATCGGCGCGCCGGTCTTTTTATGGCAGCTGCACCGGCTGCACCGCGCATGATCGCCACGCGCAATCTCTCTTTGCTGGCCGGTCCGCGCACGCTGGTCAGCGACCTCGACTGGCAGGTCGGCGCCGGCGAATGCTGGAGCATCATCGGCCGCAACGGCGCCGGCAAAAGTACCCTGATCCGCACGCTGGCAGGCCTGCGCGCACCGGATGCCGGCACCGTCACGCTCAACCAGCGTCCACTGGCCGACTGGCCGCTGGCGCAACTGGCGCGCGCGCGGGCCTTCCTGGCCCAGTCGCGCAGCGACGCGTTCGGCTACAGCGCGCTCGACACCGTGCTGGCCGCGCGCCACCCGTATGGCGCGCAGCGCTACTGGGAAAGCACAGCCGACCAGGATGCGGCCCGCACCGCGCTGGCAGCGATGGAAGTCGAGCACCTGGCGCAGCGCGACGTGCGCACCCTGTCCGGCGGCGAGCGCCAGCGCGTGGCAATTGCCGCCATGCTGGCGCAGGACACACCGCTGCTGCTGCTCGACGAACCGGCCAATGCGCTCGACCTGGCGCACCAGTCGGCGGTCACGCGCCTGCTGGTAAAGCTGTGCCGCGAGCAGAGCAAAACCATCGTCGCCATCGGCCACGACCTGAACCTGGCGCACCAGGCCTCCACCCACGCGCTGCTGTTGATGGGCGACGGCGAGTGGCTGGCCGGACCGACCGAACAGGTCATGACGGCGCCACTATTGAGCCGCTACCTCCACCACCCGATCGAAGTGCTGCAGCATGGCGCGCGGCGCATCTTCATTTCAAGCGAAGGATAAAAACATGGACGACATTAACGAACGCCACCGGGTCCGCATGGAACGCAAGAAGGCGGTGATCGACCAGACCATCGCCGCGGCGACCAGGACGATCGGCATCATCATCGTCAATACCGGCAACGGCAAGGGCAAAAGTTCGAGCGGCTTCGGCATGGTCAGCCGCGCGCTCGGTCACGGCATGAAAGTGGCCGTGGTCCAGTTCATCAAGGGCGCCATGTCGACCGGCGAAGAAAACTTCCTGCGCCGCTTCCCGGACGAAGTCGAATTTCACGCAATGGGCGAAGGCTATACCTGGGACACCCAGGACCGCGTACGCGATACCGAAAAAGCGCTCGAAGCCTGGGCCATGGCCAAGCGCTTCATGCAAGATCCTTCCATCGGCCTGGTGCTGCTAGACGAGTTGAACATCGCCTTGAAGTACCGCTACCTCGATGTCGACATGGTCATCGACGATCTGCTGGCGCGGCCCGCCATGCAGCACGTGGTGATCACCGGCCGCGGCGCCCCCGATGCGCTGATCGACATCGCCGATACCGTCACCGAAATGAACGTGGTCAAGCACGCCTTCAAGGCCGGTATCGCGGCCCAGGCCGGGACGGAGTTCTGACCATGGCCGCTGCGCGCATCGTACTGGTGGCCGCCGTCGCTTCCGGCCAGGGCAAGACCACCGTCACCGCGGCGCTCGCGCGTGCGCTGGTGCGGCGCGGCCAGCGCGTGCGCGTGTTCAAATGCGGCCCCGACTTTCTCGACCCGATGCTGCTCGAAGCGGCCAGCGGCGCGCCGGTCGGCACGCTCGACATGTGGATGGTGGGCGAAGACGCCTGCAGCCAGCAGCTGCACGCCGCCGCGCAGCAGGCCGATGTGATCCTGGTCGAAGGGGTCATGGGTTTGTACGACGGCACGCCGTCCTCGGCCGACCTGGCGCGCGCCCTTGGCATCCCGGTGCTGGCCGTGATCGACGCGTCGGCCATGGCGCAAACGGCTGGCGCCATCGTGCACGGCCTGCGCGATTACGGTCCGGTGGAGCTGGCCGGCGTGATCGCCAACCGGGTGGCCAGCCCGGGCCACGCAGCCATGGTGGCGGCCTCGCTGCGTGGCGTGCCGTTGTTCGGCACCCTGCCGCGCCAAACACACAAGCTGCCGGAACGCCATCTGGGGCTGGTGCAGGCATCGGAAATCGACGGCATCGACGCCCTGCTCGACACGCTGGCGCAGCAACTCGACTTCGATGACGACGCCTGGAACAGCCTGCGCACGACGACAATCGACGCCGTGCCGTGCGCGCCCATCGCGCCGCTGCTGGCCGGTAAAACCGTGGCCATCGCGCGCGACGCCGCATTTGCCTTCATCTATCCGGCCAACCTGACCGTGCTGACGGACCTGGGCGCCGCCATCGCCTGGTTCTCCCCGCTGGCGGGCGACCCCGTGCCTGCACATGCCGATGCGGTCTGGCTGCCGGGCGGCTATCCGGAACTGCATGCGGACACGCTGTCCAACACGACCGCCTGGCAAACTTCGCTGCGCGCCGCACACGCTGCCGGCACGCCCATCGTCGCCGAATGCGGCGGCATGATGGCGCTGGCCGGGTCGCTGACCGATCTCACCGGCGCCACCTGGCCGATGGCCGGCCTGCTGCCTGGTGACGTGACAATGCAGACCCGCCTGGCCGGGCTCGGACCGCAGGCTCTGGCGACTGCACACGGTCAACTGCGCGGCCATACGTTTCACTATTCGACGCTCGCCACCACCGTCCCGGCGCTTGCCCATACGGTCAAAAATCCCTCCGGCGTGCAAGGCGAGGCCGTCTACCGCGCCGGTTCGCTGACCGCGTCCTATTTCCACGCCTGGTTTCCCTCCTGCCCCACAGCGGTGGCGGCCATGTTCACATGAGCACCACCCTCGTCCTCGGCGGTGCACGCTCCGGCAAGAGCGCGTATGCGGAAAAACTGGCCAGCGCATCCGGCCGCGCGGTGGTCTACATTGCCACCGCACGCGCGGGCGACAGCGAGATGGCGCAGCGCATCGCGCATCACCGCGCCAGCCGGCCCGCGCACTGGACCACCGTCGAAGAAACCACGGCGCTCGCTGCGGCCATCGATGCATGGGCGCTACCCGACGCCGTGGTGCTGGTCGACTGTCTGACGCTGTGGCTCAGCAACCTGCTGTTTTCCGGCGCCGACAGTTTTCCTGACACCGGGCCGGTGACGCTGCCGCCGCTGTTTTACGCGCAACGCCAGGCGCTGATTGACGCCCTGGCCCGGGCGCGCGGCGACGTGATCCTGGTATCGAACGAAGTCGGCATGGGCATCGTCCCGATGGGCGCCGTGTCGCGCGCCTTTGTCGATGAACAGGGGCGTCTGAACCAGGCCGTGGCCGCCGCCTGCGACCGCGCCGTGTTCGTGGCCGCCGGCTTGCCGCTGGCATTGAAAGGTTCCCTGTGCTGAGCGGCCTGTCGCTGGTGCAGGTGGCCTTGCTGCTGGGCGCTGGCGTCCTGCTCGACGCGCTGCTGGGCGAGGCGCGGCGCTGGCACCCGCTGGTCGGTTTCGGCAACCTCGCCTCTCTGATTGAGCGCATCGGCAACCGTGCCAAGTGGCGCATCGCGCGCGGCGCGCTGGCATGGGCGCTGGCGGTGCTGCCTCTGTGCGCATGCGCGTGGTTTGCGATTGCCCACAGCGGCGGGCCGCTCGGGCTGGCGCTGCACGCGTTGCTGCTGTATTTTGCGCTGGGCCTGCGCAGCCTGCGCGAACACAATTTACCGATCGCCGATGCGCTCGAACGTGACGACCTGGCCGCGGCGCGCTCGCTGACTGCCCGCATCGTCAGCCGCGACACCACCCAGGCCAACCCCACCGACCTGGCCAAGGCCAGCACCGAATCGCTGCTCGAAAACGGCAACGACGCCGTCTTCGGCGCGCTGTTCTGGTTTGTGGTGGCGGGTGGCCCTGGCGTGCTGCTGTTCCGGCTGGCCAATACGCTCGACGCCATGTGGGGCTACCGCACGCCGCGTTTTTTACTATTTGGCCGCGTGGCCGCGCGCATCGACGACGTATTCAATTACGTGCCGGCGCGCCTGACCGCGCTGTCGTACGTGGTGCTGGCCGATTATCCCCGCCGCGCCTGGCGCTGCTGGCAGGTGCAGGCCCCGGCCTGGCCCAGCCCGAACGCGGGACCGGTCATGGCCAGCGGCGCCGGTGCGCTTGGCCTGGCGCTGGGTGGCAGCGCCATCTACGACGGCGTGGCCGAAACGCGGCCGGCACTCGGACTGGGCGAGGCGCCGGAAGGCGACGACATCCGGCGCGCGTGGCGCCTGGTGCGCGCCACCACCTGGCTCTGGCTGACGGCAATCGCGCTGGCGGGAGCGCTGTATGCTTGAACACGGTGGCAACCTGCGCGCCGCCGCCCGCGCCTTCGGGCGCCCCGTCGACGACTGGCTGGACCTGTCGGCAGGCCTCAATCCGCATTGGTACCGCGCACCACCACTGTCAGCCAATGCCTGGCATCGTCTGCCCGAAGTCGACGACGCCCTGCTGCATGCGGCGCGCGCTTTCTATGGCGCGCCGCAGCTGCTCGCCGTGCCCGGTACCCAGGCCGCGATCCAGGCGCTGCCGCAATTGCGCGCGCCGTCGCGGGTTGTGGTTGCCGCGCCATCGTATGCGGAACACGCGCATCACTGGGGGCGGCATGGTCACAGCTTGCGCGAAGTAGCGTATGCGGACCTGGAAGCGGCGGTCGACACCTGCGACGTGCTGGTGGTATGCAATCCCAATAACCCGACCGGTGCGCTGGTTCCTGCTGCGACGCTGCTCGATTGGCACGCGCGGCTCGCTGCGCGCGGTGGCTGGCTGGTGGTCGATGAAGCGTTTGCCGACATGGCGCCGCTTGATACCGTGGCCGCGCACACTGGGCAGCCAGGTTTGATCGTACTGCGCTCGGTCGGCAAATTCTTTGGACTGGCCGGCGTGCGGGTCGGCTTTGTTGGTGCGCATGCGCTGCTGCTGGCCGCATTGGCCGATGCGCTGGGGCCCTGGACCGTCAGCGGCCCGGCGCAGCAGGTCGCCCGCGCCGCGCTCGAAGATGTGGAATGGCATGCGGCGACACGCGCGCGCCTGGCGCAACAGGGTGCGCGCCTGCGCGCGCTGCTGGCGGCGCATGGCATCGCATCGAGCGGCACCGATCTGTTTCAATGGTGGCCCGAACCGCATGCGACCGCTTTGCACGCGCACATGGCCGAACGCGGCATCTGGGTGCGGCTGTTTACCAATGCGGCGCACGGCATCCGGCTTGGCCTGCCACCCGACGACACTGCCTGGCGCCGCCTGGCCCAGGCCCTCACTGAATGGACCCGCACAACATGAAGCACTCCTGGATACTGGCGCTGGCCGCCCTGGCCTTGCAAGCGCAAGCCGCCATCACCGTCGTCGACGATGACGGCAACAAAGTCACCCTGCAACAGCCGGCGCAGCGCATCGTCGCGATGGCGCCGCATGTGACGGAATTATTGTTTGCCGCCGGCGGTGGCGCAAAAATCGTCGGCGCGGTCAGCTACAGCGATTTTCCCGAGGCCGCCAAGCGCATCCCGCAAATCGGCTCGAACCGCCAGGTCGACATGGAACGCGTGATCGCCTTGAAACCCGACCTGATCGTAGTCTGGCTGCACGGCAGTTCCGCACGCCAGGTCGAAGAGCTGCGTGCGCTCGGCATCCCGATGTTCCACAGCGAGCCGCGCAAACTCGACGACATCGCCGCCAGCGTGCAAAAGTTGGGCAAATTGATGGGTACCGAAGCGGTGGCCGAACCGGCCGCAGCCAGCCTGGCCCAGGAACTGGCCAGCTTGCGCAAGCGCTACGCCAACCGTCCGCCCGTGCGCCTGTTTTATCAAGTGTGGGACAAGCCGCTGTACACGCTCAACGGCACCCATATCGTCAGCGACGCCATTGGCATGTGCGGCGGCGTGAACATCTTCGCATCCTTGAAGGTCACGGCGCCCATCGTGAATGTGGAAGCGGTGCTGCAGGAAGACCCGGAAGCGATTTTCAGCACCGGCGAGCGCAGCCTCGACGACGGCGGCGTCAACCTGTGGAAGCCGTACACCAGCATGACTGCCGTGAAACGCGCCAACCTGTTCCGGCTCGACGGCAACCTGCTCAACCGCGCCGGCCCGCGCATGGTGGCCGGCGCCGCCGTGCTGTGCGAAAAACTTGAACTGGCGCGCCAGCATCGGCGGTCCAAATGAACCAATTTCCACTCGGGACGCTGATGGTGCAAGGCACCACGTCCGACGCCGGCAAAACCACCATCGTCGCAGCGCTGTGCCGCATCCTGAAGCAGGAAGGCATTGCAGCCGCGCCATTCAAGCCGCAGAACATGGCACTGAACAGCGCCGTGACCAGCGACGGCGGCGAGATCGGCCGCGCCCAGGCGCTGCAGGCGATTGCCGCCGGCGTCGCGTCACATACCGACATGAATCCGGTGCTGCTCAAACCATCGTCCAATGTCGGCGCGCAGGTGGTCATCCACGGCAAGGTGCGCGCCGAGATGAACGCGCGCGACTATCACCAATACAAAACAGTGGCGATGCAGGCGGTGCTCGAATCGTATGCGCGCCTGCAGACACAGTACGACGCCATCGTCGTGGAAGGCGCCGGCAGCCCGGCCGAAATCAATTTACGCGACCGCGACATCGCCAACATGGGCTTCGCCGAAGCGGTCGACTGCCCCGTCATTCTGGTGGCCGACATCGACCGCGGTGGCGTGTTCGCGCACATCGTCGGCACGCTCGACTGCCTGTCCGAAAGCGAGCGCGCGCGCGTGATCGGTTTTGTGATCAACCGCTTTCGCGGCGATATCTCGCTGCTGGAGCCGGGACTGGACTGGCTCGAAGCCCAAACCGGCAAGCCGGTGCTGGCCGTGCTGCCGTATCTGCAGGGGCTGTTCCTCGATGCGGAAGACGCGGTGCAGGCGGTGCAGGCGTCGCAAGGCGCTTTCAAAATCGTGGTGCCCTCGTTCCCGCGCATGAGCAACCACACCGATTTCGACGCCCTGCGCGTGCACCCGGACGTCGACCTGCGCTTCGTGCGCCAGGGCGAATTGCTTCCGCCAGCCGACCTGATCGTCATCCCGGGCAGCAAAAACACGCGCGCCGACCTGGCCTGGCTCGAAGAAAATGGCTGGCGCACGCACATCCAGCGCCACCTGCGCTACGGCGGCAAGGTCATCGGTATTTGCGGCGGCTTTCAAATGCTGGGCATGCGCGTCGACGATCCCGACGGCGTCGAAGGCGCAGCCGGCGCGACCGATGGCCTGGGGCTGTTCGACATGCAGACCACGCTGACCGGCGACAAGCGCCTGGCCCAGGTCACTGGACAGTGCGCCTTTGCCGACGCCGGCGTAACCGGCTACGAAATCCACATGGGTGTGTCGACCGGACCGGCCTTGCAGCAGCCGGCGTTTGTCATCGATGGCCGTGGCGAAGGTGCGCGCTCAAACGACGACGCGCTGCTGGGCAGCTACCTGCACGGCATGTTCGATACGCCTGACGCGTGCACGGCGCTGCTGCGCTGGGCCGGATTGCACAGCACTGCGACGGTCGACACGGCGCAGCTGCGCGAAACGAGCCTGGACCAGATTGCTGACGCGGCGCGGCCCTTGTACCAGGCCTTGTGCGCGCTGGCCGCGCAATCGCACAGTCAATAGTGATAGCTCAGCAGAGTAAATAAACTGTAGCCCTGGTTATTCCTGGTCAGGGGACTGGCGGCGGGCGTGTCGCCGAGCCAGCTCACATTCACGCCGGTGGCGAGCGAATACTTTTGATTCAATTCGATATGCCACGTGCCCGTCGTGCTGATGTTCTTCAGTCCCCCGCTGGCATGATACGCGCGGCGGTGGCCCTGGGCCGCCTGCTGCGCCGTCACGCCGAAATACGATTGCATGTAGGCCTGGTCGACGAAGTTGGCGCCGACCGAGAGCGCAACGGCCTGGTGCGACGTGAGCCGTCCGGACAGCGTCGCGCCGACGTTGAGCTGCACGCCGCGGTAGTCGTCGCTGCCACCGTACATCAAGTCGCTGTGCAGATTCAGGTTGTGCAGCAGCTGGTAGCTGGCGAAGCCGCCGGCCTGCAGGTCGAGCCGCATCTTGCGTTGGGGGTCGTCGCTGCGCTCGTCCTTGATGCCGTAGCCGAGCTTCGGCCCATACCGCAAGTTGCCCGTGCTGGACAGCTGCATGCCCAGCGTGCCGACATCGAGAAAAACCCCGTTGCTCCACTGAACCGAGGCGCCCGGCAGCACGAACGGGCGCAACGTGCCGCTGCCTTCGGATCGCGGCGCCAGACCCGCCACGGCAATCAAGGTGATGTCGTGCGAGCCTTCGGGCATGAAGGTGGTATCGGACTGCGCCCACGCCGGGCAGGCGATGGCAGTGGCCAGGATCAAACAGGGTCGCTTCATTGCACGCTCACGATCAGGAAAAAAAGGAAATCAGATGTAGCCCAGTTCGAGGCCACGCAGGACCGCGCGCACGCGGTCGCGCACCACCAGTTTGGACAGGATGCTCGACACGTGATTCTTGATCGTGCCTTCGCTGGGGCCGAGTGCAGCGGCGATCTCGCCGTTGTTGAAGCCGGCTGCCATCAGCGCCAGGATCTCGGTTTCGCGGCCGGTCAGCCGTTCGCAGCCGGGTGGCGCACGGCTGCCGCCGCGCTGCTCGTAGGCGGCGCGCGTGCGCTCGGTCAGCGCGGGACGGAACAGCGTTGCGCCGGCGGCCACGCTGCGGATGCCGTCGGCCAGGCGCTCGAGTGAAATGTCCTTGAGCAGGAAGCCGCTGGCACCCGCACGCATGCCGTCGAACAGGGCATCATCGTCGTCGAACGTGGTCAACAGAATGGTCGGCGGCAGCTTGCCCTGCTGCGCGCGCAGCAGCTCGATGCCCGAACCATTTGGCATGCGCACGTCGAGCAGCAGCACGTCGGGCATGGCGGCGGCCAGCACCGCGACGGCGGCCGCCCCATCGGCCGCTTCGGCAACGACACGGATGTCGGGGGTAAGGTCCAGCAGGCCGCGGATACCGCTGCGTACCAGCATCTGGTCATCGACCAGCACCACGCGGATCATCGCGCACCGCCTGCGAATGGCAGCGTGATCTGAAGGGCGTAGCCGCGCGGCTTGCGGTCGCCGGCGACCAGGAAACCGCCCAGCAACGCCAGCCGCTCGCGCATGCCGCGCAGGCCGTTGCCCTCATTGCGGGTGAGCTGGCCGCTGCCGCGGCCATCGTCGGCGGCCAGCATTGTCCAGGCATCGCGGCCCTGGGCGATATCGATCGTCAAGGTGGTGGCGCCGGCATGGCGGACCGCGTTGCTGATGGCTTCCTGTGCGCAGCAGAACAGCGTGTGGGCCAGCGCAGGCGTGGTGATGTCGAGGGCGGCGTCAATCCTCAGCGCGATCGCTGGCGCAGGAATCCCGGCGCACAAAGTAAGCAGCGCATGGCGCAGGTCGATGCGCTGGGTGTGGCGTTCCGTGCTCACCACCGCACGCACTTCGGCCAGCAATTCCCCGGCCAGTTCGCCGGCCGTGTGCAGCGACGGCGACACCGGTGCATTCGACTGGCGCACGGCCAGGTCGAGGTGCAGCTTCAGGGCGGTCAGGTGATGGCCGACGCTGTCATGCAGGTCACGGGCGATGCGCAGGCGCTCAGAGTCGCGCACCATATCGCCCAGCAGGAATTGGGTCGCCAGCAGTTCGGCGTGGGCGGCGGCCAGCACGCGGCGGCCGCGCCGTTCGCGCGCGGCGAGATGAACCACGCCGAACACGATGACGTGCATGACGACCTCCATGCCGAGATACAGCAATCCCAGACGCAGCCGGTTGTCGCTGAAGTTGACTGCGCTCGCTTGCAAGAGCATCCGGATGGCGACGTACGGGAGCATATGCGCCAGCACCCACGCCAGGCCGCGCCACAGCGGCAGCACCAGCGCCACTTCCACTGAAAAAGCCAGGCGCATGCCGTCGTTGCCGACCAGGCAAAGCAGCAACTGGGCGACCAGCAAGAGGCGATTGGTAATGGCAGAACGCCGCACATCCACCCGGACGCGGCGCCACGCCAGCAGCGCAAACAGCGCCATCTGCAGCAGCGTGGCCGCGAGGTACAGGGTCACGGTCAGATGGTTGCGCTCGGTCCCGGCGCGATTGGGCATGGGTGCGGGCGTGAACTGGCTGGCCACCTTGACGACGAACCGGCCGAGTGGCGTGTGCAGATCGTCGAAGTCCAGCCCGCGCATCGCGATGACGACAATGTCGAATCCGCACAGCAGCAGCACCAGGCCGACGATGGTGATGACGCCGAGGTGGCGGTTGTAACGTTCTCTGAAAGTGTTCAAGCAGGCTTCCGGTGAACCACTGCCGTCACCGGACTGGCGACGCGTGGTGGTAATAGTTGGTCAATTCTACGTGACCTGCCATCACCCGGCGCGTGCCGGAAGTCATGCATGTCGTCTCTACCCTCCGGCACATATGCGTAACCGCCAGTTACCGTAGAATCGGCGTTGTTCCCACTCCACGGATGCACACACCATGCTCAAACAATTGCTGCTCGCCGCGATCTGCGCGCCATGCATCGCGCACGCGGACGACAGTGTCCCGGTACCACGCGTCGAGGTCACCGCGCTGCGCGATCCGGAATGGGCCAGTTACCGCAACGCGTACAAATCAGCGGCGTTCACGGCCACCTTCACGCGCAACCGGCCGCTGATCGAGGGCTATTTGCAGATCCGGCCACGGCAAGTCGGCGCGCCACTCACCGGCTTGAAACTGCTTCTGGCAGGCGCCACGACGAACGTCGAGATCGACGTCGACGCCATCGGCCGCGCCACGATCCCGATGAGCAAAGCGGCCTACGACGAGGACGCCGTGTTGCGCCTGAACCGGCAAAAGGGCTTGTACTACTTCAGCGGCCGGTATTCGATCAAGGAGCGTGCCGACGGCGTCTATCCGCTGGCCGATTTACGCGCGGCGTGCGAGCAGTTGATCAGCGCCCAGCGCGAATCCGGTTACCGGATGCGCCTGTTCGGCAAGCACTGCGCCGGCATCAAATTCTCCTATCCGGCGAGTGATGAAGCAGCGACGGTCGAGGTGCGCCAGGCCGATGGCACGGCACGCATCGTGCATGTGCGCGATGGCCATCCCTTCGAAGACGACTCCATGGGCATCTACAAGGTCGCGCTGCTGCGCTTCGCCGACCTGCCCGAGCACGGCAGCGTGGTCGCGCAAGGCAAGCCGCTGGCAATCGGCACCGTCTACGAATAGCGCGCGATTTTCCTTGCAAGGCCGATCGGGCCGGCCTAACATACAACCACATGGTTTCACTTAAAAACGAGAGCGAGGAATCGCTCAACCAGCTTTTCCGTGCCCTCGCAGACGGCACGCGCCGGGACATCCTGGCGCGCTCACTCATGGCAACGCCGTCCGTGTCCGAACTGGCGGCGCAGTACGCGATGAGTTTCGCTGCCGTGCAAAAGCACGTCGCCGTGCTCGAGCGGGCCGGTCTGGTTCGCAAGCATGCCAACGGCCGCGAACAACGGGTCGCAACCGACCACGCGCGGCTGCAGCGCGCCGGCGCGCTGCTCGACCAGTTTGACCTTATCTGGCGCCAGCGCCTGGCGCAACTCGACGATGTTCTTTCACCTGAAGGGAAATGATCATGCCTCTGACTTCCATCACGAAAGACGCAACAACGCTGACCCTCACCGTCGTGGGTGACTACCCTGTTGCGCAGCAACGCCTGTGGGACGCCTTTGCCGACCCGCGCCAGCTCGAACGTTTCTGGGGTCCGCCTGCCTACCCTGCCACCTTCACGCGTCACGATTTTCAGGTGGGCGGACGGGCCGAGTATTTCCTCGCCTTGCCGGAAGGGCAAAAGTGGAATGGATCGTGGCGGTTCACCGCCATCGATCCCATCAGCGCGTTCGCAGCCTGTGACGGCGACGACAATACCGGGGACGAGAACATGCCCGCGGCGATGACGTTCGCCTTTGCAAGCACCGCGGCCGGATCGCGCATCACCATCGTCACACGGTTTTCCAGCGTTGAAGCGTTGGCGCAAACCACCCCGGGGATGGAAGAAGGCCTGCGCGCAGCCATGCCGCAGCTCGATGCGGTGCTGGCGCAACACGGCACGACCACTGCGCTTGCCTGACGCGCTAGCCGGCGGGATCGGGCTTCAACAGCAGAAGTTGCCGCTCCAGCACGCGAAACGTCAGCGGGTTGGTCAGATGCGTCACCTCGCCGTCGGTGGCCACCTTGATTTTCCGGCGCCGTGACAAGGTCCGCACCTTCACATCCAGCTGCTTGAAGCTGTAGGTGGCCAGCTGGTCAGCCTGATCCAAGCGCCCCATCTGGCCCAGCGCGCCGTGCAGCAGCAGCCACAACATGCCCAGCTTGCCCTTGCTGCGTGGCGCCACCGCCGCCAGCTGGCCGTCTTCCAGCGCGGCCTGGAGTGGCGCAATGCCAATCTGCTCCATTTGCAGGCGGTTGTTCCCGACAAAAAAAGTGGCGGTGCGCAGGCGATACACCTTGCCGTCGACCTCGAGTGCAAGGCGCAAGCGGCGATGCGGACTGAGGATGGTTTTCAGCGCCGACAGCGCGGCGACGAAGCGGCTGCGCCCGAACTGCTTCTTGTCCACTTCCCGCTCTTCCAGCAGCTTCGGATACAGGCCGATGCTGGCGTTGACCAGGAATACCCGGTCGTTGACCATCCCGACCTGCACCGGATACAGGTTCGAGCGCAGCAGTGCGTGCACTGCCTCATCCAGCTCTTCGGGAATGCCGTGTGTGCGGCCAAAATAATTGAAGGTGCCCTGCGGCAGCACGCCAAACGCGCAGCCGTGCGTGACTGCCTGGCACGCTACCGCATTGATCGTTCCATCGCCCCCGGCCGCCACCAGTACGCCACCGGCGGCAGCCGCCTGCTGCGCCATCTGTTGGGCGATCTGGTCAAGCTGGTCTGGTTCATCGACGATCGTCAGCTGGAACTGCCGGCTGGCGCCGCGCAGCACCGACTCGATCATCGCGCGCCGCTGGTCGCGGTCGGTGTGGCCGGAGCCGGCATTAAGAACGATGAAAAAGGTTGCGTCGGACGGGGCTGCGGTGGCTGGCATGGCAAGGTCGGTTGATCTGTCATCACCGGTTCGGTGCGGAGCATCATTGTATCGTTGACATTACTTCGGTCGCACGCGTTAGCGTATGGCGCCGGCCAGAGGCTTGCGCAATGCAAGCGCCGCTTTCGAGCTCGTCGTCCCGGCGAAAGCCGGGATCCATACTGAGCAAGCTAAATCAGCGCCCTCGATAAACCACGAGACGAAAAAAAACCCCGCACATTTCTGTACGGGGTTTCTCTCTTATAACTAGCCTGACGATAACCTACTTTCACACTGGTTGCAGCACTATCATCGGCGCAA